>CABRFW010000113.1 GCA_902470265.1 uncultured Collinsella sp. | reverse complement strand
GCTCGATCAGCTTCAGGGATTCCCGAAAGGTTGGACCGATACGGGCATGACCGACGGCCATCGGGCCTTCTGCATGGGCAACGCACTCGTCACCGGCGTGCCCCATCGCATTGGCGAAGCTATGGTCGAAGTGTACGGCCTCTAAGGCAAGCAATCCGGAGCCGGCAGTTCACGCTGTCGACTCCGTTTTTCCACCCCACTTCCCCGTATACTGATGTAACACGTGTTTCATCCGGGCTTGTTGGGCCGGATTGTTCATGGGAGGGTCTTATGGCTGCTTCGAATCCGCCTAAGGGAAGCGTTTCTTCTTCGTCCATCAAGCCGGTTACGCGCAAGGCCGTGCGTTGCCAGCGCGAGGTCGCTTGGCTTGTCACGCAGGCGGCGGGCAGGCTTGTGGCGACCACTCAGGACGTCAATGCGCCTACGCCGAGCTTTGTGTTAGCGGCGGCGCTGGATTTTGTGCGCCAATTGGAGGTTGCCGCGCAGGATGCCAACGGCCACCTCGACTACCAGAACGTTATGGCGCCCGACCTGCAAACGTTCTGCCACATGGCCAAGTTGCCTGCCGCGCCCAATGCGCTTTCGGACGCAGGCTACATGTTTACGCTCTCGGGCGCGGACCTTATCCGCGACATCTATGCATACTGCAGCGAGCTCGCCGAGCGCCACGTCTTTGACGCGGCAGAAGTCAAACCGGGAAATGTCATCAAGCTGGTTCTTAGGCTGTTCCTGATAGACGGGTTCGGGGCCATGCCGGCGTAAGCCGAGTCTTTAGCATCACCGTCGACTGGGCAACAACCGCTTTACCTTAATGGACGCCAATCGAGGGTCGATTATTGGGTCGCCTCGTCCACTAACGCATCTATCCCACGCGCTCCGACAGTCGATACTTGCGGTTGCGGCTCGTCGCCGGCGCCGTGGGCTCAAGCTCGCCTTGAGCAATGAGCGCGTTGACGCGCGACCTAACCTGGGAAATTGTGAGCCCTGTGTGCTCTGCCAGCTCGCGCGTCCCCAGCTCGCCGTAGTGTTTGAGTGCCGTCACAATTAAGCCCCCGCCATGATCGACCGGCTCGATCTTTGAACGGTAAAGTACGACCTTGAACCGATCGAATCCCGGGCAGAACAGGGGCCCGGCCAGACCATGCGCGCGCATGGCATCGATCATCATCGGGATGCCCGAGCCATTGCCCTCAGCCGGCGAACCTGCGCCATCCGGCAGCGGGACAATCGACATGAGCTTCACAAGCGTCGCGTTACGGCATCGGGAGCTGCCGTCAAACAAGTTCTCGCGAGTCTTTCCCCCGTAAAGGCCGCCAGGATTTGTCACCTCGACACGATCATCAAAGACGTCGACGGCAATCGATTGTCCACAGAACCGATCCCCGTATTCTCGATGGATTACGGCGTTGGCGATTGCCTCGCGCAGAACCTCCTCGGGAATCTCAAGCGAGTCGACACGCGAGACGCCTTGGACGGTCGAGGTTCGCCGCAAATTCTTGGCGACGGCCGCGACAGCATCCGAAATCATCTCGCCCAACGTTCCCTCACAGATTGTGCGGTCCATGAACCTCAGCGACCCCGCCATGCCCTTCTGAGTTCCCGCATGGACAGCCACGTCAATGAAGAGCTTGGGATAGAACTGCTGAGGGTAGGTGCCCACAACTAGGAGTCCAGCCTTGGTGACATTGCCCTGGGAATCAAGGATATTTAGGCGCTCCAGCTTCGTTTGTTTGTCCGGCGCGCCGCGCATTGCCCGGGGCGTCAACGAGAAAGCCCGATCTATCGTACGGTCGACCAGCGTCTCGTCGAGATTGTCCGCGCCCGCACCCGCCACCGCGTCCCGATCGCTCGGAGTCGCTCGACCGTATGACGCCAATGTGAGCACCTCGGTCGATGAAAGCGGCACATCTTTGTCATCGATGCGCTTGTAGCTGCCGCCCTGGGCGCCCCGCTCTATGACATAGCAGGGCTTGCTCGACGGATCGAGCTCCTCAATCGTAATGACGAGAACGATGACGCCCTGAAGCTCCACTCGCTCGATCGTGTATTTAGGCGGATTGGCCAGCTTTCCTCGACCGCCCGCATCACCCATGCCTGACACAAATTGGTTGAGCACTTTCTCGGTCTCGAAGTTCTCAACCGGGACAAAACCTGCGCGCTCACTCACTCCGAGCACGATGATTCCGCCGGCAGTGTTCGCGAATGCGCTCACCGTTTCCCACACATCGCGGGAAAGCGTCGTGGCGCTCTCCTTCACTTCGACGTTAAGATCATCCGAGCCCATACGCCTTAAAGACTCAAGCAGACCGGTCAGCTCGTTTTCGTTCATCTGCACGTCCTTTCGCTCGGTCCTGCGGAGAATGCCGCGGATAGATTTCCCTCGTCTCTCAGTTATCTCTCGTAATTATCTCTCATCTATCTCTCTATCTCTCGGCTTAGAGATAAGAGATAGATAGAGATGGAATGTCTACCATTTGCTTCATTTATACATATTTTTGCTGGTAGAACAATCGGTATTGAGACAATACCATGATTGCCCGTCTCTTTGCTGCTCAGTTATCTCTCATAATTTTCTCTCATCTTCCTGTCATCTCTCATATTAGAAACGAATGAGAGACGAGAGATACGCGAGTGATGGACGAGCGAGGATTTCCGAATATCCACTCTCGTTTGGCGAGTGTCCAATTTTCCACGCTCGTGCGGCGGGCACGCGAGCCCTTCGCCCAATCCGCTGGCATCGTCTCCAGTTCGCCGCAGGGTCGCGGCCCCATATGGGTATACTCTCGAGGATTCGACTCGATTCGCCCCCGCTGGGGCGTCAAAGGAGACTGCATATGCCCACCACCTCAACCGATCCACGCGCTGCTGCCGCCGCGCTGCTGGTACCCGGCACCACCTGCCACGGCTTTGTCGTCGAGCGCTGCGAGTCCGTGCCCGAGCTCGACTCGGACGCCTACGTGCTGCGCCACACTGCCTCGGGCGCGCGCCTGCTGTACCTGGCGTGCGACGACGAAAACAAGGCCTTCGCCATTGGCTTTAAGACACCGCCGGCCGATTCCACCGGCGTGTTCCATATTCTTGAGCACTCGGTGCTGTGCGGGTCGGCCAAGTTCCCCGTCAAGGAGCCGTTTGTCGACCTGATCAAGAGCTCCATGCAGACGTTCCTCAACGCCATGACCTACCCCGATAAGACCATCTACCCCGTCGCCACCACCAACGAGCAGGACCTGTACAACCTGATGGACGTGTACCTGGACGCGGTGTTCAACCCGGCCATCTACACCAAGCCCACCATTTTTGAGCAGGAGGGCTGGCACTACGAGCTGGACCTGCCGAAGAGCGCCGAGGGCGAGGGCGGCGACAGCTCCGCGAGCCTGCGCGAGGGCACGCTGCGCTATAACGGCGTGGTGTTCAACGAGATGAAGGGCGCGCTGTCCGACCCCATGAGCGTGCTGGACGACGCCGTCAACGCTGCCCTCTATCCCGACACCGCCTATGCGCACGAGAGCGGCGGCGACCCGCGCGCGATTCCCGCGCTCACCTACGAGCAGTTCCTGGACACGCACGCGCGCCACTACAATCCTTCCAACTCTTACATCACGCTCTACGGCGACCTGGATGTGGACCGCGCCCTGGCCTTTTTGGACGAGCGCTATCTGTCACAGCCGAGCGCCGCGAGCCGCCGCATGGACGCTGCCGTCGCCGCCGGCGAGGACCCGTCCACGCTGGCACCCAATCCGCTGGGCGTGCAGGCGCCCGTGACCTGCGAGTATAAGCGCGTCGAGATGACCACCACGTCCGAGAACGCCCTGGTGGGCCTGGGCCTGGTGCTGGGTAGCGCGCTCGACCGCAAGCGCACGATCGCCGCGGACATCCTGTTCGAGGCGCTGCTGGGCTCCAACGAAGCGCCGGTTAAGAAGGCCATTCTGGCCGCCGGCTTGGGCGGCAACGTGGTGAGCTACACCGCGGCCGAGAGCCTGCAGCCCTACGAGCTCATCATGCTGCAAAACGCACAGCCCGGTGTGGCGCGCGAGCTGCGTCGCGTGTTCCAGGACGCCTGCCGCGACCTGTGCGAGCACGGCGTTCCGCGCGAGCGCCTGGAAGCTATCATCAGCAGCAACGAATACGACCTGCGCCAGCGCGACTACGGTATCGCCGACGGCGTGGCCATTGCGTGCGACGCGCTGAGCACCTGGCTCTACGATGACGATGCCGCGACGCTAGCACTCAAGTACGGCCCGGTGTACGAGGAGCTGCGAGGCGAGCTGGACGGCAGCTATTTTGAGGACCTGCTGCGCGAGCTGGTACTGGAAAACGACCATATGGCGCTCGTCGAGCTGGTGCCGGTGGACGCCGCCGAGGGTTCGGAGGGCGCCGAAGCTGCCGAGCTGGCAGCCAAGCGCGACGCCATGACCGATGCCGAGCTGGCCGACGTGGTCGAGCGCACGGCCGCACTGCGTGCCGCGCAGGAGGCCGAGGACACGCCCGAGGCCAAGGACACGCTGCCGCGCCTGCGCGTGTCCGACATTGGCGAGGCGCGCCCCGAGCCGCCGCTGGTCGTGGACACCACTGCGCCCATCCCCTGCCTGCGCCACGGCATCCCCACCAACCGCCTGGCCTACGCCATGCAGTATTTCGACCTGAGCTGCGTCGCGTTTGAGGACCTGCCCTATGTGACGCTGCTCTGCCGCCTGCTCAAACAGCTGCCCACGAGCGAGCACTCGGCCGAGGAGCTCGACAACCTGCTCGCCGGCAAGCTGGGCTTTTTGAGCTTTACGACCGAGGTCATGACCCAGCCCGACGTGGACGGCGTGCGCCCCTACCTGCTGGTGAGCGCCGGCGCCCTGTCCGAGAAGATCGATGCGCTGGCAAGCCTGCCGCGCGAGGTGTGGTCGAGCACGCTTTTGCTCGATGCCGACGCCGACCGCGTGCGCGATGTGCTCACGCAGATTCGCATTGGGCTTGAGCAGGGCTTTATCAACAACGGACACTCGGCGGCGCTCGGTCGCGCTATGAGCTACAGTTCGCCTTCGGCCGTGGTGCGCGAGCAGCTTTCGGGCGTGGATTTCTATCTGTTCCTGCGCGATCTGCTCGACCACTTTGACGAGCGCGTGGACGGCCTGCGCGCCAAGCTTGCCGAGCTGGCAGGCCGCATCTTTGTGGCCGACGGTTGCCTGGCGAGCTTTACTGGCAGCGATGAGGACTTTGACGCGTACTGGGCCGCCGCGGGCGACCTGGGACTGGGCGCGGGCCACGGTGCCGATACCGGCCGCAACGCACTCGTGGTGCCGACGCCGTACGACCGCCACGAGGCCTTTGTCATCCCCAGCGACATCTGCTTTGCGGCAAGCGCGTGCGACCCGCGTCGCTTAGGGCTTGACGTGACGGGCGCCTGGGCGGTTGCCGCCAACGCGCTCTCCTACGACTATCTGTGGAACGAGATCCGCGTGAAGGGCGGCGCGTACGGCTGCGGATTCCGCGCGGCAGGCGAGCGTCAGACGGCGTTCTACACCTACCGCGACCCGGCAATCGATCCCTCGATTGAGCGCGTTGCGCGCGCAGGCGAATGGCTCGGCAGCTTTGAGCCCGACGAGGCCGCCTTTGAGGGCTTTATCGTGAGCTGCGTGAGCGGCATGGACGCGCCGGTGAAGCCGTACGCGCTCACCAAGC
>CABRFW010000112.1 GCA_902470265.1 uncultured Collinsella sp. | reverse complement strand
TCCTACCACGCCTACGAAGGCGATGATCCAGCGCTCGGCACGCTTGTAGGAGTTCGTCATGAGCATTGCCATCGATGCCGCGGCCACGATGACGCAGCCGGCGCGCACGGGCAGTCCAAAGAGCATCTGGAGCGCGATCGCGCCGCCCAGGACCTCGGCCATAGCGGTGGCGATGGTCGCGAGGTAGGCACTGGCAAGCACCGTGCGCCCAACGAAGCGGGGAAGGTAACGTGTCGTGGCCTCGGCAAGACAGGCGCCCGTGGCGATACCCAGGTGTGCCGCGTTGTGCTGCAGCACAATGAGCATAATTGTGGACAGCGTGACGATCCACAGCAGTGCGTAGCCAAACTGCGAGCCCGCGGCCATGTTGGAGGCCTAGTTGCCCGGGTCGATAAAGCCGACGGTCACGAGCAGCCCGGGGCCGATGTGCCGGGCGATATCCAGACCTCCGTGGCCTCCGGTGCGGTGCGAGCCAAAGTGTTGTTTGAGATGGTTGAGCATGGTGAGCTCCTGCGTGCCGTTTGTTTGACGCCGCAAAGGATACCCGTTTTAGGCCAAAAAGTTAACCGTGACTAACAAAATTGTTGTATTTGAATAGGATGGGGAAAGGAGTTGCCGAAATGTCTTGATCTGTAACAACTAGGGATGGAAATTGGACCCAGGTGTTACAGATCGAGACAGGAAGAAATGGTCCTATGGAAAATCTCGATCTGTAACAGTTGGCTGCAAAAACCGGCCCTTCGTGTTACAGATTGAGACAAACCAAAACCGTCCTGCAGAAAATCTCAATCTGTAACATCTAGGCGCCAAAATTGGGTCTTCCTGTTACGGATTGAGATGTTTGAAGCGGTGAGCATACGGGCCGAACTTGGGGCCCTTGTCGTCGTCCTTGAGATCGGCGGTGTCCACTCGTAGGGCGTGCGTTACGCGATTGTTTCGAAACGGGCGGGAAACACAACGGGCCGGCGATGCTCCTAGTATGCCTATTCAACTGACTGTCTAATATCTAGGGGAGGATCGCGATGCAGGCAGATTCCGCTCAGCAGCAGGGCCTTTATCGCCCCGAATTCGACCACGACGCATGTGGCATCGGCGCGCTTGCCGATATCAACGGTGAACGCCATCACCAGATTCTGGACGATGCGCTGTCCATTCTGGTCAACTTGGAGCACCGCGGCGGCACGGGACTCGAGAAGAACACCGGCGACGGCGCTGGCATCCTGTTCCAGGTTCCGCATCACTTTTTCCGTAAAGAGGCTCAAAAGTGCGGCCAGATTCTGCCGGCAGAGGGCGACTATGGCGTGGCCATGCTGTTCTTTCCGCAGGACGACAAGGGCGTAGAGGATGCCCGCCGCGTGTTTGAGGAGGGCTGCGCCGAGGCCGGCGTGCCGCTGCTCTTTTGGCGCGAGGTGCCGGTCGACCCGCACGACCTGGGCGAGACGGCCCGCGCCTGCATGCCCACTATCCTGCAGGCCTTCCTGGGCCGTCCGGACGACACGCCCGCCGGCGATGCCTTCGAGCGCCGCCTGTACGTGTGCCGCCGCACCATCGAAAAGAAGGCCGACGCCGAGTTCGCCCTGCGCGACAAGATCTTCTACGTCTGCTCCATGAGCTCGCGCACCATCGTGTACAAGGGCATGCTCGTCGCCACGCAGATGCGCCGCTTCTTCATCGACCTCAACGACGCCGCCGTCAAGACGGCCGTGGCGCTCGTCCACTCGCGCTACTCCACCAACACCACGCCCAGCTGGGAACGCGCGCACCCCAACCGTTTTATCATCCATAACGGCGAGATCAACACCCTCAAGGGCAACGTCAACTGGATCCGCGCCCGCGAGCCCAACCTGTACAGCCCCGTGCTGCAGCATGATCTTGAGCGCGTGATGCCCATCATCAACCGCGAGGGCTCCGATTCCGCGATTCTGGACAACGTGCTTGAGTTCCTGGTCATGAACGGTCGCCCGCTCACGCGTGCCGCGTCCATGTTGCTGCCCGAGCCGTGGGACCACAACGACAGCCTGAGCGAGGAGCGCCGCGCCTACGACGCCTACCAGTCCATGCTCATGGAGCCGTGGGACGGTCCTGCCGCTATCGCCTTTACCGACGGCCGTACCCTGGGTGCTGCCCTCGACCGCAACGGCCTGCGCCCGGCCCGCTACTACGTGACGCGTGACGGCCGCTTTATGCTGGCGAGCGAGGTGGGCACCATCGAGGTGCGCCCCGAGAACATCCTGACGAGCGGCTGCCTTGGACCGGGCCAGATGCTCGAGGTCGACTTTGCCCGCGGCCGCGTGATCTACAACGACGAGCTGCGCGCCCGCTACGCCAAGGAAAAGCCCTACCGCGATTGGATCGCCGAAGAGACGCTGACCGTCGACGCGCTCGATGAGCCCGTTGCGGCAACACCCGCCGAGGACGACGAGGTGCCTACCGCCGTGCGTATGGCCAAGCTCGGCTATCACTGGGATGATGTTGACGAGGTCGTGCGCCCCATGGCCCAGCAGGGCAAGGCACCGCTCGCTTCGATGGGTATCGATGCGCCGCTGGCCTGCCTGTCCAAGAAGACGCGTTCGTTCTTCGATTACTTCTATCAGCTGTTCGCCCAGGTCACGAATCCGCCGATCGATGCCCTGCGCGAGCATATGGTAACCTCGACCACGCTCTACCTGGGCAACCACGGTAACCTGCTCGAGGACTCCCGCACGGCCTGCCAGCTGGTGCGCCTGGAGCGCCCGTTGCTCAACGAGGAGGAGTTCGACCGCATCTGCGCCATCGACCGCGTGGGCTTTAAGACCCGTCGCTTCCGTGCCGTCTACCGCCGCGACGCCGGCGAGGGCGCGCTGCAGGCTGCGCTTAAGCAGCTTGCCGAGGACGTTGAGGCTGCGGTCCGCGACGGTGTGAACATCGTGGTGCTGAGCGATCGTGCCGCTGCGGGCGAGGTGCCCGTGCCGTCGCTGCTCGCTGTGGGCTGCGTGCACAACCACCTGATCCGCGCCGGCGTGCGTACCTTTGCCGACATCGTGGTGGAGTGCGGCGATGCCGTGTCTCCGCACGACTTTGCGGCGCTGGTGGGCTACTCCGCGAGCGGCATCTATCCGTACAACGCGCATGCGTGCATTCGCGATCTGGCGGCGCGCGGCGACCTGGACGTGACGGCCGAGCAGGGCATCGACAACTACAATAAGGCCGCGACGGCGGGTATCGTCTCCATCATGTCCAAGATGGGCATCTCCACGGTGCAGAGCTACCATTCGGCGCAGATCTTCGAGGCCGTGGGCTTTACGCCCGAGTTCGTCAACGCGTACTTTGCCGGCACGGTGAGCCGTGTGGGCGGTATGGGTGTCGAGGACGTCGAGCGCGAGCAGAACGAACGCTATGACGCCGCGCTCGCCATCCTTAAGAGCCCGGCTCCCGATCAGCTGCCCACACTGGGTCTGACTAAGTGGCGCCCGCTCGGCGGCGAGGATCACCTCATCGATCCGCAGACTGTCTACTTGCTGCAGACCGCCTGCCGTGAGGACAGCTACGACACCTTTAAGGAGTACAGCGCCCGCCTGCACCGCACCGGCCGTGCCGTGCGCCTGCGCGACCTGCTCGACTTTGATGCCAGCGGCCGCACCCCGGTTTCGCTCGACGAGGTGGAACCTGCGCTCAATATCGTCCGCCGCTTTAACACCGGCGCCATGTCGTATGGCTCCATCAGCAAAGAGGCGCACGAGTGCATGGCCATCGCCATGAACCGCCTGCACGGCCGTTCCAATTCCGGCGAGGGCGGCGAGGATCCGCGTCGCGAGACCCCACTGGCTAACGGTGACTCCAAGAACTCCGCGATCAAGCAGGTAGCAAGTGCGCGATTTGGCGTGACGAGCCGCTACCTGTGCAGCGCCTTCGAGATTCAGATCAAGATGGCCCAGGGCGCCAAGCCCGGCGAGGGCGGTCACCTGCCCGGCAAGAAGGTCTACCCCTGGATTGCCGAGGTCCGTCAGTCCACGCCCGGCATCGGCCTGATCTCGCCTCCGCCGCACCACGACATCTACTCCATCGAGGACCTGGCAGAGCTGATCTTTGACCTTAAGAACGCCAACCCCGGCGCGCGCGTGTCGGTCAAGCTGGTCAGCGAGGCCGGCGTCGGCACCATCGCCACTGGTGTTGCCAAGGGCGCTGCCGACAAGATTTTGATCAGCGGCCACAACGGCGGCTCGGGTGCCGCTGCTCGCGATTCGATCTGGCACGCCGGTCTGCCGCTGGAGCTTGGCCTTGCCGAGGCCCAGCAGACGCTGCTGCAAAACGGCCTGCGCTCGCGCGTGGTGCTCGAGGCCGACGGCAAGCTCATGGACGGCACCGATGTTGCCGTCGCCTGCCTGCTGGGTGCCGAGGAGTTTGGCTTTGCGACCATGCCGCTCATCTCCATGGGCTGCCTCATGCAGCGCGACTGCCAGCAGGATACCTGCCCGGCCGGCATCGCCACGCAAAACTGTCGCCTGCGTCGCGGCTTCCGCGGCAAGCCGGAGCACGTCGAGCACTTTATGCTCTTTGTTGCCGAGCAGCTGCGCGAGGTCATGGCGAGCCTGGGCTTCCGCACCGTCGACGAGATGGTCGGCCATCCCGAGTGCCTGCGCCAGATTGAGGTCCCGGGCAACCGCAAGGCTAACCTGCTGGATCTGTCGCCCGTGCTGGCGAGCGCGACCTGTGAGTTTGGTGCCCATATCCCGGGTGCCGACGGCCGTCACTTCCTGCCCCAGATGGCTGCGGACAGCGAGCTCGAAAAGACGCTCGACTCCACGTTGTTTGTGCCCTATACGGCCGATGCCCGTGCGCACCTGCGTCCGATTCGCTTCCGCGCCGATATCGCCAACGTCAACCGCTGCGTGGGCACCATCTTGGGCAACGCGGTGACCAAGGCGCATCCCGAGGGCCTGCCCGCCGGCTCCATCACCATCGATTGCGATGGTTCGGCCGGTCAGAGCTTTGGCGCCTTCCTGCCGCGCGGCATTACGCTCAACGTGTGCGGCGACGCCAACGACTACTTTGGCAAGGGCCTTTCGGGCGGCGAGGTGTCGGTGCGCCCCAACCCGCATGCGACCTACAAGTTCGACGAGAACATCATCGTGGGCAACGTTGCGTTCTTTGGCGCTACGAGTGGCCGCGGCTTCATTAACGGCCTGGCCGGCCAGCGCTTTGGCGTACGCAACTCCGGTGCCACGGTGGTGGTCGAGGGCTGCGGCAACCATGGCTGCGAGTACATGACGGGCGGTCTGGCGCTCATCCTGGGCGAGGTCGGGCAGAACTTCGCCGCCGGCATGACGGGCGGCGTGGCTTACGTCTTTGACCAGTACGGCACGCTCGATGCCCGTGTGAACCACGAGAGCGTTGAGCTTAAAGCCCCGACGGCCGGTGAGCTGGCGCAGATTCGTGCGCTCGTCCAGGAGCACGTGGACGCGACGCAGAGCCCGCGCGGCATTAAGCTGCTCTACAGCTTTGAGACGATGAGCAAGCACTTTGTGAAGGTCATTCCGACCGAGTACGAGCGCGTGCTGGCGATTGTCGCCGCCGCCGAGGCCGTCGGCAAGACGCATGCGCAGGCCGAGGAGCTGGCGTTTGACATTGTGACCGGTCGCGCGAGTGACGCGGATGTTGCTCGCTTCGATGTTGCGGGCGGTGCTGCGGGTGCTGCGTCCGTGG
>CABRFW010000111.1 GCA_902470265.1 uncultured Collinsella sp. | reverse complement strand
GGGGGCGCAGGACAACCTGCGCCCCCGTTTTGTGTCCTTCGAGCCTCGAAACGCCTTCCCTGAGACCTCACTGACGGCGCTTTCCAGACCCCGTGGGCAAAAAAGGGCAAATATGAGTACTGTTACCTTTTTAGTAACAGCCAAAACCGCCTCAAACGACCTCTTTGCGGCCTCTATACGCCTTCAAATTAATCAAAACGCCCGTTAGCAGGCTTCTGCGCGCCAACGTTAATGAACATATTTATCACTTTGTCTATTATCTCGCTAGACGGATATGTTAGTAGGTTAGCAACAGTACTCATATTTGGCATTTTTTGCCCACGGGGTGTTTCCTGGGGAACCGACAACAGCCTTAGGGTCCCGCGCGGCGCAGCTCCCTCCCGGCATCCGCCGACGTTTGCCCAGATAAAAGCTGCCATAATAAACCTGTCCCTTTTTGGCAGGTTTCGGGGTGCCAAGGGCTTGCACTTTAGCGTGCGACAGCGGATAATGCCGAACACTCAACAATACGCTTATTGCTCTTTCTATAGATTGAGGAGGCCCCTATGGCCATGGAATTCAAACGCAAGTTGCCAATCCCCATGGAGATCCGCGAGGAAATGCCGCTTTCTGCCGAGCTTACCGCCAAAAAGCAGGCATTTGACGCCGAGGTCGCCAAAGTCTTTACCGGCGAGGACGCACGCAAGGTGCTCATCATCGGCCCGTGCTCTGCCGACCGCGAGGATTCGGTACTTGAGTACATGAACCGACTGGCCAAGACCGCCGAGGAGGTCAAGGACAAGCTCATCATCATTCCGCGCGTCTACACCAATAAGCCGCGCACCAAGGGCACCGGCTACAAGGGTCTTCTGCACAACCCCAACCCCGAGGCTCCCGACGACCTGCTCGAGGGCGTCAAGGCCATCCGCCATATGCACCTGCGTGTTATTGAGGAAACGGGCTTCTTCACCGCCGACGAGATGCTCTATCCGTCCAACTACCAGTACCTCGTTGACCTGCTGAGCTATGTTGCCGTGGGCGCACGCTCGGTCGAGAACCAGGAGCACCGTCTGGTGTCGAGCGGCATTTCGGTACCCGTCGGCATGAAGAATCCCACCGCCGGCTCTACCACCGTTATGCTCAACTCCATTTACGCCGCGCAGGCGCACCAGAGCTTCATCTTCCGCAACTGGGAGGTCGAGTGCGACGGCAATCCGCTCGCGCACGCAGTTATGCGTGGCTACATCGGTCTCGATGGGCGCACCTACCCCAACTACCACTACGAGCACCTGGAGCGCCTGGCCGAGCGCTACACCGAGCACGCCGGCTATGCCAATCCGGCAGCGGTCATCGACTGCAACCACGACAACTCGGGCAAGCGTCCGCTGGAGCAATATCGCATTTGCAAGGAGGTGCTCGACAGCTGCCGCCGCAACGAGTCCATCTCTAAGCTGGTCAAGGGCTTTATGATCGAGTCCTACCTGGAAGACGGCAACCAGCCGGTCGACGGCGGCGTCTTTGGCAAGTCGATCACCGACCCGTGTCTGGGCTGGGAAAAGACCGACTACCTCATCCACGAGATCGCGGAACGTATTTAGTTACGCGGTTTTACCAAACCGCGTAACGGCTCGACGCTGCAAGCGCCCCTAGGCGGCAATCTGACGTTCAATCGTCGGTCGCGTACCATAAGTACGCTTCCCTCCTCTTTCACGTCACCTTGCTCGCCTAGGGGCGCTTTCGCTGGCTTATGCCCAACCTACGATAATTCCAAACTGGGTGAGCTACTCGCTGTAGCGGGTGGCGATGGCAGCTTGTACCATGCCGGCGCTCATGAGGTAGGTCACCAGGAAGTAGCCGCCGTAGGCTGCCAGGAAGATTGCACAGGTGAGGCCCACGGTGCCACCGATGCTCATTTTTCCGAATATGCTCACCAGCTCGATGATCACCTTAAGTGCCACAAAGGAGTGCGCCAGGCCCACTGCCAGCGGGAACAGGAAGAATACCGCTTGCTGTGCCATCACCGAATGGCGAATCTGGCGGTCGTCGCAACCGATCTGTGCCAGCACACGATAGCTGCGGCTGCCGTCGGCCACGTTGGAGAGTTGCTGGATCGACAGAATCGCCGCGCATGCAACAACCAATACAAAGCCGATGTAGATGGCTAGGTAGCTAATAAGACCGTTCATCTGCGCTGCCTGCGTGTACATCTCGGAGCGTGTGATGAAGGTTCCCCACGACCCCGGCTCTTTGCCGTCAACGAGCAGATTGTCGAGCACAGTGTATTTAATACTCTCGTCTGCCTCGGTCGTATCCATCCCCTGTTTGTAGTTAACGAGCAGGCTACTGGAATACGGCTGCAGATTAAGCTGGGACAACAGTTCGTCGGCAACGACGACGGTACCCGGATTACTGCCCATCGCCGAGTTGGCGATGGCCGCCGTATCTTCGTCCGACTTATCGGTTGCGGGCTTGAGCGTATGCCCGCCCAAGGTAAGGGTATGGCCGCCAGCCATATACTTGGTGTACATGTCGACCAGCTCGCCGCCCATATCACACGTGAGCAGATACTGGTCGTGACCGATGTGCACCGGCTCCTCGCCCATCATCTGGCGCAGTTTGTTGTACTGGCTCGCCGGCGTCACAAACAGACCCATCGCATCGGCATTGCTACCCCCGAACGCCTTGGGGAGCTTTTCGCCCATGGTCTTGCACATCTCACTTGGGGTCACCGAAGGATCCGAACCGCCAAACGGGTAACTCAGATACGAATCGATCTGCACATGCTCGCCGGCAACATCGGCGATATTGACCTTCTTGCCAGTCTCTTCGTTGTTGTCCGCCGACTTGCCTTTAATACCGTCTGCAACGTTATCGGGGTCGATACGATCGCCGTGCCATGCGGAGTACAAATCGACCGTACTATCGGCCAGCACCATGCGATCGGCCTCAGACGGATTGACATACTCTTTGTAGTAGTCGAGCGTATCGGGCGCGTAATAGATATACGTCTGCGACATGTCGGCCGGATTATAGCGCTCCAGGTTTTCGTTCATCACGTTGGCAATCGACATACCGCACGTCACCGAGGTGATGGCCAAAAACAGGAGCATCGCGATGACGCCCATCGAAAAGCACACCGTGTTGACCTTGGCCGCAAGCTGGCGCACGGTAAACATGTTGAGGCCGCGCCAATACACGCCGCGCAGGCTCTGCACCAGCTTGATGAGCATGCCCGAGAGTCCCCAGAACAGGGCAAAGGTGCCCACGGTAACCATAGCGGTCGTAATACCAAACTGGTTCATGGCCTCTTGCAGCTTGCTGTCCGTCGCGGTTAGCGGGAACCCATCACGTAGCAGACGGTAATAGGCCACGCCCACAAGCACCGCACCCACAGCAAAGATGGCAATCGCGATCCAGGGATTGCGTGTCTTGATGCTCTCGTTGCGACGCTCGGCACCCATAAGCTCGATGAGTTTGGTACGACGCACGGCGCGGAGGTTCAGCAGTAGCGTGAGCACAAACATTACGAGCATGCAGGCAAGGGTCAGATTGAACGCATGCATCGAGAAAAAGAAGTGGGAATTGGCGATCTGTGTCTTAAAGAGCGAGGCCGTAAAGAACGTCATGAGCTGGGAGAGTCCCACACCCAGCACAATGCCGGCGACAAAGGCCACCACCGAGACGATCACCGTCTCGAGCGCCATGATCGTGGCGACGCGCCCGCGCCCCATGCCGAGCACCTGGTACAGGCCAAACTCCTTCTTGCGGCGTTTCATGATGAAGTTATTGGCGTACACCATCAAAAAGGCCATGACACCGGCCAAAAAGTACGTCAGGTCGCCGAGCATGCTGCCCATAACCTGCGCCAAGCCCTCTTCATCAATTCCGGCGATGTCGACCTGCATCGAGATGGTGTTAAAGGCATAGAAGACCGTGACGCCCAGGGTGAGCGTCAAAAGGTAGACGAGGTAGTCGCGGCCGGCACGGCGGACGTTGCCCCAAGCGAGTTTACAGAGCATCGGAGCCCTCACCGCCCATCATGGCAACGACCTCCATAATGCGGTCGAAGAACTCTCGGCGGTCGGTGTCGCCGCGGCGCAGCTCGGTGAAGATCTTGCCGTCGCGGATAAACAGCACACGGCTCGTGTAGCTGGCGGCAAAGCTGTCGTGCGTGACCATGAGCACCGTGGCGCGCAGGCGGCGATTCAGTGCCTCCAGGCTCTCGAGCAGCAGGCGGGCACTCTTGGAATCGAGGGCGCCGGTGGGCTCGTCGGCCATGATCATGGTGGGGTCGGTGACGAGCGCGCGGGCCGCGGCAACGCGCTGCTGCTGACCGCCGGACATCTGGTAGGGATACTTGTCGAGCACTTGACTGATGGACAGGCGCGCTGCCACATCCTGCACGCGGGTCGAAATCTCTGCCGAGTTTGTGCGGGCGATGGTGAGCGGCAGGGCGATGTTCTCGCGTGCCGTGAGCGTATCGAGCAGGTTAGAGTCCTGGAAGATAAAGCCGAGCTCTTCGCGGCGGAACTGCGAAAGCTTAGCCTGCTTCATGCGCGTCACGTCCTGGCCGTTGATGCGGATCGTGCCGCTCGTGGCGCTATCGATGGTCGACACGCAGTTGAGCAACGTCGACTTGCCCGAGCCCGAAGCGCCCATGATGCCAACAAATTCGCCGCGGTTGACGGTAAAGCTGACGTCGTTGAGCGCGCGGGTCACGTTGCCCAGCGCTCCATATACTTTTTCGAGATGCGCGACCTCCAGTACCGGGGTCGCCATGTGCGTGGTTTGCATACCGAGTCCTTTCTTGCGATTAGTCTACGGCATCTATAGTCGCAAGAAGACGAGTCGGCTACCATCGATATGGCTTACGCTTGCCTTACCGTTGTGTAAGGTACGGGTAGCTACCCTGCCACGTGTTGATATTGAGAGAGGACTCCTGTTGAAGACTGTTCATGTTGCCGCTGGGATCATTCGCAAAGAAGGATCCGACGAGCTGCTTGCCGTGCAGCGCGGCTACGGCGACATGCAGGGACTTTGGGAGTTTCCCGGCGGCAAGCTCATGCGCGGCGAGACACCCGAGGACGCCGTGCGACGCGAACTTATGGAAGAGCTGCAGGTAAAAGTCACCAACCTGCGCGATTTCTATACCGTTGAGTATGACTACCCCGATTTTCATCTCTCCATGGAGTGCTACTACTGCTCGCTCGCCGATGAATCCGATGAGCCCCAGAAGCGCGACCGCCAGCTCGATATCCGCTGGATTCCACGCACCTCACTTGCCACGGTGGAATGGATGCCCGCTGACAAGGGGCTCATTGATGCCCTGATTGAGCTGAAGGAAGACCGGCTCGAGACAAGCTCCGCCGATGACGCCGTGCCCAACACAGCCGACAAACCCGCCACCAAACCCAAGCGCGCACCTAAGCGCCGCAGCAAGAAGCGTCCCAAGCCCGGCCTGCTCGACGGCATCGATACCTCGGACCTCTCCGCTGACGAGCGCGAACTGGTCCGCCGTCGCGCCGCCATCAAAAAGTCCATGAAGGGCAACAAGCGCGCCAACACCAAGCCCGAGCTGCTCGTACGTCAGCGCCTGCGGGCCGCGGGCCTTACGGGCTATCGTTTGGAATGGAAGGTTCCCGGCAAGCCCGACATCGCCTTCCCCGGGCGCAAGATCGCCATCTTCGTCAACGGCTGCTTTTGGCACCGCT
>CABRFW010000110.1 GCA_902470265.1 uncultured Collinsella sp. | reverse complement strand
AGCAGCTGTTCTATCTCGCCTGCCGCGGCCTTGATCAAAACGCCGCCGAGGACCTGTTCATCCGCGCCAAGCTGGAAGACGCCGCGCTTTCCGCGACCGACGAGCGCACCCGCGCCGCCGTCGTCCGCTTGGGCAACAACCTGATCGATAACTTTGAGGAGGAGCTCGCATGATCGACACCGAGCACGTTAAATGCGATACCTGCACCGCCCCCGAGCCCATGGAGCTCGACGCCAGCGACGAGGCCTCACGCGGCTGGCCCACCGTGGACATCGAGACCAATCCCTACAAGGCGCAGTTCCCGCTGTTCCAGCAGCATCCCGAGATCGCCTTCCTCGATAGCGCCGCCACCGCGCAGCGCCCCGCCTGCGTGCTCGACGCCGAGCGCGACTTCTACCAGCGCATGAACGCCAACCCTCTGCGCGGCCTGTACTCGCTGTCCGTCGAGGCCACCGACGCTATCGCGAAGGTGCGCCAGCAGATCGCCGACCTCATCGGCGCTTCCCAGGCCAACGAGGTCGTCTTCACCCGCAACACGAGCGAGTCGCTCAACCTGGTCGCCAAGAGCTTTGCGCCCACGGTCCTCGAGCCGGGCGACGAGGTCGTCATCACTATCATGGAGCACCACTCCAACCTGATCCCGTGGCAGCAGGTCTGCCGCGAGACCGGTGCCAAGCTCGTCTACCTCTACCCCACCAAGACCGGTCAACTCACCACCGAGGAAGTGCTTGCCAAGGTGGGTCCCAAGACCAAGATTCTGGCCGTGGGTCAGGTTTCTAACGTTTTGGGCGTCGAGAATCCGGTCAAGAACCTCGGCAAGCTCGTGCACAAGTACGGCGGCTATCTGGTCGTCGACGGCGCGCAGTCGCTGCCGCACATGCCGGTCGATGTGGCCGATCTGGGCGCCGACTTCTTTGCCTTTAGCGCGCACAAGGCCATGGGCCCCATGGGCATCGGCGTGCTGTGGGGCAAGATGAACCTGCTCAACGCCATGCCTCCCATGCTTACCGGCGGCGAGATGATCGACTCGGTCTCCGAGCAGGATGCCGTCTGGGCGCCCGTCCCCGAGAAGTTCGAGGCCGGCACGCAGGACGCCGCCGGCATCTTCGCCACGGGCGCGGCGCTTGATTACCTGGTCAACACGGTGGGCTACGAAAACATCCAGGCCCGTGAGAAGGCACTCGTCCACTACCTGATGGGCGAACTCATGCAGCTCGACTTTGTCCAGATCATCGGCTCCATCTATTGGGACAACCATCACGGCGTCGTCAGCTTTAACGTCAAGGGTATCCATCCGCACGACGTCGCGAGCATTATGGACATGGACGGCGTCTGCATCCGCGCCGGTCACCACTGCGCGCAGCCGCTGCTCACCTGGCTGGGCGTCGAGAACCTCGCCTGCTGCCGCGCCAGCGTGGCCTTCTACAACGACAAGGCCGATATCGACAAGTTCATCGCCGGCCTTCATCACGTTTGGAGCACGTTCAATGGGTAATCTGTACACCTCCACCACGTTTATGGAACACAACTCGCACCCCGACTACAAGTACGAGATGGATGCCCCCACGCACGAGCACGACGGCATCAACCCCAGATGCGGCGATGAGCTCACTCTGCAGTTGCGTGTCGAGAACGATGTAATCGAGGAGGCCTCGTTTACCGGGCACGGCTGCGCCATCAGCCAGGCCAGCGCCGACATCATGGCCGATCTCATCACGGGCGAAACGGTCGAGGAGGCGCGTCGTCTGGCAGAGCTTTTTCTCGCCATGATCCGTGGCGAGCAGCTCTCCGAGGAAGACCTGGAAGACTTGGACGAGGCCGCCCAGCTCCAGGACATCTCGCACATGCCCGCCCGCGTCAAATGCGCCGAGCTCGCCTGGCGCACCCTCGACGGCATGCTCACGGGACAAAATAATCAGTAGTATTTGTCCCAAATCTTAAGAATTTTGTTGGCCGAATCGCTTGACAAGAGTGGTTCGGCCATTTTCTATTCCGAGCCCTCAGCCTGAGCATTCACCCGCGCATAAGCGCGCACGATACGAGAGACGGTACTCTTGCTGATTCCCGTATACCGTTCGATCTCGCGCACCGTGTAGCCGCCATCGTGCAGGGCGAAAACGATTCCGTCTCGCCGCGAGGGTGCTACGGTCTTGAGTTCGTTGAGCGGCACACCCAGGCGCTTCGCCATCTTGTCGGCAAACGCACGCCGCTCCCACTCTGTCTCATCCATATCGTGAATCACCGGATCGGAACCATCGGGCATCGACAGAGAATAATCCAGAAACCCCTTGGCAGACTCAAAGAGCTCGAGCACACAAGAAGGGTCCGAAAATCCCCTCGTCGTATCGTTGTCATACGCTCGCAGATACTCGGCAAAGCTGCTCCACGGATAGCGCTCGATCAGGGCGATACCCGCCTCCTGCGGATTAGCGTGAACATAGCGAATAGCGGCCATTAGATAACGGTCGGTATCGAGCGAGCGCCGGTCAAAACGGTTCTGGAACAGATGGCCCGTGCGCCCCGTGTGTTTATTGAACCGCCGCGCGTACGTCAAGAGCAGCCGGTGCATCGCAGCGCTCATCCTGTCCTCGTAATCTGCAAGCACCAAATGCACGTGATTGCCCATAAGGCACCAGGCGATAACCGTCACACCCTCCTCGCGGCAGCACTCGCGCATCAGCTCCAAAAACTCCCACCGGTCTTCATCGCCCTCAAAGATGAGCTGCTTGCCCGCACCGCGAGTACAGACATGGTAAAAGCCGGTAACCGTTCTCCAAACGCGCTGCATGGCGCTCCCTTCGCCGGGATCTGCTTGCCATCCAATACAGCACGATTGAAGCGTGCCATCAAAACATTCACGCAAAACAATACACTCGCGCGGCCAAAGGCAGTAAACAGGCGGCGAACGGCACCGTTGCAACAGGTCAACCCCTGCAACACTTACAAGAGCCGACCAAAAGCTTGCCCAAGACGGACCCCCTCTACGGAAGTTCACGACCACAGAACATAGAGTTAAACCGTTTCAATTAAAACTTCCGGACTTCTCGCTACGAAAACTGAGCCGTTCGCCGAATATTCCGTGCATTTCGCGGTATTATAGGGGCTGCATGTCATGTCCCTTTCGAAGGGTCGCCCGGCAATCGCCAGCCACGACCCCCAGACGGGACGCCAACACGATAGAGAGGAGAGGCATGCAGTACTCACAGGAAGTGGAGAACATGTGCCCCGTTGCCAAGGGTGCATACCACGGCCCCGCACCCATCCCCGAGGAGGGCAAGTGGGTCCAGGCTAAGGAGATTTCCGACATCTCCGGTCTTACGCACGGTGTGGGTTGGTGCGCACCTCAGCAGGGCGCCTGCAAGCTCACGCTGAACGTCAAGGACGGCATCATCGAGGAGGCCCTCGTTGAGACCATCGGCTGCTCGGGCATGACCCACTCTGCCGCCATGGCTTCCGAGATCCTTCCCGGTAAGACCATCCTCGAGGCCCTCAACACCGACCTCGTCTGCGACGCCATCAACGTTGCTATGCGCGAGATCTTCCTGCAGATCGTTTACGGCCGCAGCCAGACCGCGTTCTCCGAGGGCGGCCTGCCCGTGGGCGCTTCCCTCGACGACCTCGGCAAGGGCCTTCGCTCTCAGGTCGGCACCATGTTCGGCACCAAGGCCAAGGGCGCTCGTTACCTCGAGCTCGCTCAGGGCTACGTCACCCGCATGGCTCTCAACGACAAGAACGAGATCATCGCATTCGAGTTCCTGAACCTCGGCAAGTTCACCGACGCCGTCAAGGCCGGCAAGACCCCCGAGGAGGCCATCGCTGGCGCTATGGGCCACTATGGTCAGTGGGAGAACGCTGCCAAGTACATCGACCCGCGCACCGACGAGGAGACTCACTCCGTCGCCAGCGTGTTCCCGGTTCACGAGTAGAAAGGGAGGGAAATAACTATGACTGTTACGTTCGAAGGTTACGAGCGCCGCGCTGACAAGATCAACAAGTGCCTCGCCGACAACGGCATCGCCTCCCTCGAGGAAGCTCTGCAGATCTGCACCGACAAGGGCTTCAACCCGCGTGAGATCGTCAACAACACCCAGTCCATCGCCTTCCAGAACGCCGAGTGGGCCTACACCCTCGGCTGCGCTCTCGCTGTCAAGCGTGGCGCCAAGTCCGCTTCTGAGGCTGCTGCCATCATCGGCGAGGGCATCCAGGCCTTCACCGTTCCCGGCTCCGTCGCCGAGGACCGCAAGGTCGGTCTGGGCCACGGCAACCTGGGCGCTATGCTGCTCTCCGACGACACCGAGTGCTTCGCCTTCCTGGCCGGCCACGAGTCCTTCGCTGCCGCTGAGGGTGCTATCGGCCTGGCTCTGAACGCCAACAAGGCTCGCAAGAAGCCGCTGCGCGTTATCCTCAATGGTCTGGGCAAGGACGCCGCCCAGATCATCGCCCGCATCAACGGCTTCACCTATGTGAAGACCCAGTTCGACTACTACACGGGCGAGCTCAAGGTCGTCGAGACCATCCCCTACTCCGATGGTCCCCGCGCTGCCGTTAACTGCTACGGCTCCGACGACGTCCGCGAGGGCGTTGCCATCATGTGGCACGAGAACGTCGACATCTCGATCACCGGTAACTCCACCAACCCCACGCGCTTCCAGCACCCCGTCGCTGGCACCTACAAGAAGGAGCGCCTCGAGGCTGGCAAGAAGTACTTCTCCGTCGCTTCTGGTGGCGGCACTGGCCGTACCCTGCACCCGGACAACATGGGCGCCGGCCCTGCCTCTTACGGCATGACCGACACCATGGGCCGCATGCACTCCGACGCCCAGTTCGCCGGTTCTTCCTCCGTGCCTGCGCACGTCGACATGATGGGTCTCATCGGCATGGGCAACAACCCCATGGTCGGTGCCACCGTCGCCTGCGCTGTCGCCGTCGAGGAGGCCCTCAAGGCCTAATCGCGCCCGCGCGATGCTCATATAGTTGAGCTTTAGAGCCGCTACCCACCCGGGTAGCGGCTCTTTTTGTTTGCGCTGTCGCAGGGTAGCTAATGCCGATATATCAGTTGGGGCGAAATACGAGATGTGATGAGACGGAGCGCCAGAGCGTCCATGACGCCCACCTGCCATATGTGCCCTTTACCGATTTGCCGAGTCTTTGCGGCCCCATTGCCGATCACCCGTGCGACAATGCGCCGGACGAGAAAGGAATCCGATGGAATCGACTGATGTACTGGTAATTGGAGCTGGCATTGCGGGCCTTTGCGCCGCCATCGAAGCGGCACGCACGGGTGCAACCGTCACTGTGGCAAGCGCCGGAAAGACTATGAGTGGATCGAGCTTCTTCCCCGGAACCTGGGGCCTGGGGCTTATCGGACCCGTTAACGAAGACGACGAACAAGACCTCATCGATACCATCCAGACCGTTGGTGGCGGCGTCGCCGACCCCGAGCTTGTCCAGACGTTTGTCCACAGCATTCCCCAAGCAATTGAATGGCTCGAGCAAGACCTAGGCGTTGAGCTCCAGCGTCCGCAAAGCGCTGAGAGCGCCCAGCAAAAGCAATTTATCCCCTGTTTTGACCACAAGACGCGCATGTGGCGCGGCCTCACCCGTAAGCCCCTTGAGGACGCTCTGACGACCTGGATCGAGTCGCTCGGCATTCGCCTGCTCCCCCGCCATGAGCTTATCGACCTTGTTGA
>CABRFW010000109.1 GCA_902470265.1 uncultured Collinsella sp. | reverse complement strand
TCGCAATCGCCTGGTCGATAAGCTTGTCGAGTGCTGCGCGCTGCTCGGCGGAGCTGATGGCTCCCACGATTGGATCCCCTACGATGTTGCCATTCTGATCGATGACATACGTTGTCGGGAACGAGAACAAATTTGACGTAAACTTACCGGCCTCGCTATCCGACTTGAACCAGATGTTCTTATATGTCACGCCCTTCTTGCTCAGCACGTCCTTGGCATCTGCAATCTCGCCCTTGTTGCCATCGAGCGTAAAGGAATTGACGCCCACGACCTGGCCGCCCTTCTCGGCAAGCTCCTGATTCAGTTTCTCAAGATCGCCCAACTCACCCACGCACGGCTTGCAAGTGGTGAACCAGAAGTTCATGACGGTAACCTTGTTCTTAGCGAACAGCTCGTCGCTGCTCACGTCGTTGCCATCCAGGTCTTTGCCCGTAAAGCTGGGGAACTTCGTCGCCTCGCTCGAAGCATTGGCACCAGCCGTCATGCCAGCGGTCGAAGCGTCGACGCTCTCGCCTGAGCTCGGCGTGCTTCCACAGCCGGGGAACTCCTTCTCCAGGCTCTCGAGCTTGTCCTCGATCTCCTTGATCTGCTGCGCACCGGCCTTGAGCGTCTTGAGCTCATCCGCCGTGAACTCATCCTTGGCGCCGTCGATGGTCTTGAGCAGGAAATCGCCGTAATTGCTGCCGTCCTCAATCATTGCCGAGTCTTTATTTGCCGCATTGAATACCTTTTCCCACAGCGCGTTATCACTCGAAAAGATCTCGTTCTCCTTCTGCATGAGCTTCGCATACAGCTCGGCGGCCTCGTCGGCATTGGCCGGCTTCTGCGCAGTGAGTTCTGCGATCTTAGGATCGGAGCTCGCAGATTCGCTCGCATTGCCACCGGGCGCCGAACATGCCACAAGGCACAAGGCCAATACCGGCACCATAAACAGGGCCGCAATCTTAGAAAGCTTCATAGTCATTCCTCCGTTTTGTCGAAGCTTGTTTACTTTTTATCAGCGGTCAAGGGAAGCTTTTCCGCCGACACATCCAGGCCATAGCGATAGCTGATGGCATCGACAGGACAGGCCCCGATGCACTTTCCGCACCGGATACATTCGGCATGATTGGGCGCGCGGACCACATCAACGTCCATCTGACAAACCTTTGAGCACTTGCCGCACGAGACACATTTGCATGCGTCGACCCGAATCCCCAGTAGGGACACCCTATTCATGAGCGCATAGAATGCGCCAAGTGGACAAATCCATTTGCAGAAGGGGCGATAGAACAAAACGCTCAGCACTACCACGGCAATGAGAACGGCAAGTTTCCAGGTAAAGAGCTGCCCCAGCGCAGATCGAATGCCGGCGTTGGCAATGGCCAGCGGAATGGCGCCCTCGAGTACGCCCTGCGGACAGACGTATTTGCAAAAGAACGGATCTCCCATCCCCAGGTCGTTGACCACCAGCACAGGCAGCAATACCACAGCAAACAGCAGCACGAAGTATTTGATATACGTAAGCGCCTTGAGCTTTTTTGTCGAAAGCTTTTTGCCGGGAATCTTATGAAGCAGCTCCTGCAGCCAGCCAAACGGGCACAGAAAGCCGCATACAAAGCGTCCCAGCAGCACGCCGAGCAAAATGAGCGTACCGGTAACATAGTAAGAAAAGTTGAACCTGGATGAACCTACCACCGACTGGAACGACCCGATGGGGCACGCACCCGATGCCGCGGGGCACGAATAGCAATTAAGTCCAGGTACGCAGACTGTTTTTCCCGCGCCCTGATAGATGCCGCCTTTGGCAAAGTTTGGCAGGTGAATGTTGGTGACCAGCGTCGCCGCCGCCTGAATGAATCCGCGAAATCGGGCCAAAACATGCGACGCAGTGTTTTCTCTTTTATCCAATTCCGATACACTCCAAGCACAGCCTAATCGCTTTGGCCAGCACGGCATCCGCCTCGCCACGCATAACACCAAAGCACACCATGGCAATTCCGACGATCAACAAAGCGACCTGTACCATGGGTTTTACCGCTTTGAACAACTCGACCACTCCTTTCGTTACGCGACCATTGGACCATATCGACTATAAAATCCGTGTTAAGCGCGATTTGGAATGTGCAAGGAGACTGTTATGCGTATTTTGATCGTCGAAGACGAGCGAGCACTGTGCGATGCAATCGCGCGCAGTTTGCGAAACTTGGCGTACAGCGTCGACTGCTGTCACGATGGACAGGAGGCGCTCGACCTGCTGGGCGTCGAAGTCTTTGACCTCGTGGTACTCGACCTCAACCTTCCCCGTATCGATGGCATGACCGTGCTCAGGGAACTTAGGAAAACCGACTGCGAGACCAAGGTGCTGATTCTGTCCGCGCGTGGCGAAGTATCCGATAAGGTTGACGGACTCGATGCCGGCGCCAACGATTACCTCACCAAGCCGTTTCATCTGGACGAACTTGCGGCAAGGATCCGCAGCCTTACCCTCAGGCGCTTCGCACAAAGCGACATAGTATTAACCTGCGGAAAACTCAGCTTTGACACCAAGGCGCGCATCGCTTCCGTGGGCAGCGAGGCCTTATCTCTTACACGCAAGGAAACGGGAATCTTGGAATACCTGATGCTTAATCAGGGGCGACCGGTAAGCCAAGAGGAGCTTATCGAGCACGTTTGGGATAGCACCGTGAACTGTTTTAGCAACGCAACCCGCGTCCACATCTCGTCGCTCCGAAAAAAGTTGCGTGGCGCTTTGGGATACGACCCGATTCGCAATCGGATTGGAGGGGGCTACGTTATGGAGGATGGAGAATGAAAGGGCTTTCGCTGCAATGGCGCATAACGATTATGACGGCACTGCTCACGTGTGCAGCATGCGTGCTGACGAACTGCCTGGTCGGCTATACGGGCATGCGCTATATGGATGCCATCGGCAGCGACATCTCGGCCTTTAACGCAACCGGCGAAGATTCGCCCCAGGCGTTCGACCCAACGAAAGCGGCCCTCTATGACAAGGTCACGATCGTCGTAAACGACGCACAGGAGTCTTTTGGCACGGCAGCCTGGTACATCACGACTGGAATCACACTCCTTGGCGGCGTGCTGGCATACTTTGTGAGCGGCCGTGCACTCAAACCACTACGGGCTTTTGCAGCCCAGGTTGAGCGTGTGCAGCCTGACAACCTAAGCGAAATCAGACTCAATGAAGATGTGCCCACCGAGCTACAACGATGCAGCGCCTCTTTCAACGACATGATCACTCGTCTTGGCGAAGGATTCTCTGCACAGCGTCAGTTTACCGGCAACGCCGCACACGAGCTGCGCACCCCGCTCGCCCTTATGCAAGCACAGATTGAACTATTCATCTCCGAGCACTCCGGTTTGCAACCCGAAACAGCCGAGCTGCTCGGCCTGCTACAAGAACAAACCGAGCGCATGTCTCGAATGGCCAAGGTATTGCTCGAGATGAGTGAGCTCCGCAGCGTCCCTTGCGAGGACGATGTGGAACTTGGTCCTTTGTCCGAAGAGGTCCTCACCGACCTTGCGCCACTTGCCGAAAATAAGGGCATAGCCCTCAATTGTGCTGGAGACGCTTTAGTAATCGGGAGCGACACGCTCCTCTATCGGCTGGTGTTTAACCTGGTCGAAAATGCCATCCGTTACAGCCGCACCGGCTCGACTGTCAACGTCTCCATCTGCGACAACGACAGCCATGTGTTCCTGCGAGTCGAGGACCAGGGCCCGGGAATACCCAAGCAGTACCGTGAGAGCATCTTCCAGCCGTTCTTTCGTCTAGACAAATCCCGCAGCAGGGCATATGGCGGCGCAGGACTCGGACTAGCGCTCGTTTGGGAGATTGCAGCGCTTCACGGTGGCACGGTAGAGGTCGAAGCAAGTTCCGAGAGCGGGACCACCATGCTCGTAAGCCTTCCAAAACGATCCGCAGCGTTAACCGAACAGTAAAACGAAAGGGGTCCCGAGCAACAGGAGTACAATTGCTGCATTGTTGCCAGCTGTTGGGAGATGGAAGATGGACTGCGATGGCTACCCATGCGTTCCCATGCCGTTGATGTGCACCGCCTTTGTGCCGGGGCAGATTGACGCTGCGGTTGCAGGCATTTCCGACCCCGATTCACGCACCATCGCCACGGCAGAAGCGCTGTACTTTCGCGGACAGGCCGCCCTCGCTGCCAAGACGGCGCGCCCCTATCTTGACGCCACCGATCCCTCGCTGTGCTATTCCGCATGCTTTATCTGCGGATACGCCAGCCTGTCGCTCAACCGTATCGCCGACGCCCGCCGGTGCCTTGCTGGCATCCTCGATACGCCGGCTGACGAGGAGTCGCCCGCCGTCCACGCCACACATATCCTGTTCGCCTCGGCCGCGAGCGTCCTGCTGCACTTGCCTTCCCCGTATTCCGCCGAAGAGTTTTATCCGCTTGCGGCGCATCTGCCCGAAGGTCTGCGCCTGTTCGCCAGCTACGTGATGGCGCATGCCCTGTACCTGCGCGGCGAATATGGCCGCAGCCTGGGCATGGCGGAAAACGCCCTGATCATGAAACAGGGAAGTTATCCCATCTCGGAGCTGTTCCTGCACTTGGCAGCTTCCATGGCATGCATGAGCCTCAAGGACATCGACGCCGCAAAAACGCACTTCGGAGTTGCTTGGAACATTGCGCGCCCCGACGGCCTTATTGAGCTCATTGGCGAGCATCACGGCCTTTTACAGGGGCTTATCGAGGCATGCCTAAAAACGCAATACCCTGACGACTTCGCGCGCATCATCGAGATCACGTACCGCTTCAGCTACGGCTGGCGGCGCATCCACAACCCCGATTCGGGCGAGGACGTTGCCGACGATCTAACGACCACGGAATTCACCATGGCCATGCTCGCCTGTCGTGGGTGGACCAACGCCGAAATCGCACGCCATATGGGAGTATCGCCGGGCACCGTCAAAAACCGCCTATCCGGCGTATACGCAAAGCTTGGCATCGGCACACGCGCCGAGCTGGTCGCGCATATGTTACGTTAGCGACCGGACTACCAAGCGCATCGAACGCGTTCCGGAACCCGGCGCTTCGCTCGATCAATTTGGACATTTTGACCCTTGAACGGCACTACCGCCACGGGGCGCCTTCTCGCAAAATTGGATTATTTCCACCGATACTTGCGGGATGGGAGCCCAAGATGCTTGATCGCCGTTCGTTACTTGTCGCCGGAGCGTCCTCGTTAGCGAGCATTATGATGCCGCGCGTGCCGGGAAGCGCAAACGCCTTCATATTGCCGTTCGCACCCACCGAAGCCCATGCCGACGAAAAAGACCCCTTCAGGGTGCTCGTTCTCTCGCGCACCATGTTCGGTGTGGTCGTGGTCGACGTCGCCAACAAGAATACGCCCATCACGGGTGCCCAGGTCACGCTCATATCGCGCTATGCCGCAGGCAAGCAGCTCACCGCCACGACCGATGACGAAGGCACGGCCATCTTTGAGGTCGCCCCTCTTTCAGAAGGCTACGTGGACGAGGCAACGCTTCTCGACGCGTACGACTTTAACGGCGGCATCTCCATTAGCATGGCAGGCTACCGCGATGTCGAAATTCCCCTCGCGCGTATCCAGGGCGGCACCGCCATAACCGCTCCAACGCGTCCGCTTTCCGACGGCGAGCCGTACTTTCGCCAGCTCACATTCGACGATTGGGACATCCAGTACGCCGA
>CABRFW010000108.1 GCA_902470265.1 uncultured Collinsella sp. | reverse complement strand
CAGAACGGCGGCGACGCGACTTGATAGCAATGCAAATGCTGTGCGCTCATCGGGTGAAAGGCATTCGGCTTCAACGATGACGAGCTTGGGCGGTGCGCTGTTTGTGCGAAGCGTAGTTCGGTGCATGCGGACCGAAGAACCCGACATAGAAAACTCCTGTATATTCGGCAAAACGTAAACTATAGTTTACGTTTTTGTTTTGCTCCATTTCAAACTCGTCTGCATGAATGAGCATGCGAAACAGATTCTTGGCGAGCGAGTTGAGCGGACGCGCAAGGCCCTTGGTATCTCCAAGGTCGATTTTTGCGTGGCGACAGGAATCAGCCGACCCTACCTCGACCGAATCGAAGATGGGACGGCAAATTTCACGCTCAAGGTTTTATTTAAGATCGCGCCCGCGCTTGGCATGACGGTATCGGAGCTTCTCGAGGGCATCGAATAGGGGATACCCGTCGAAAACTGAATTACACCATCGGGATACGGTCGTGATTGACTTGGCTGTAGAACAGGCGTTGAATCTCTGCCGCATCACGTGACTGGCCGAGTGCCCACATGGTTTTGGCCACGAGCGTCTCGGTTGTCATATCGTCGCCGCGTAGAATGCCCGGATGGTCGGCGTAGGCACGGCCGACCTCATAAACACCCAAATCGAGGCCCTCCTCGGGGACCTGTGTGGTCATAACGACGGTGCGACCCGAATTGACCCAGCGGAAAATTGCCTCTTGGAATGACTCGCCGGACTCGCCAAACTCGGGGATACCGCCGATGCCAAAGGTCTCCAGAATCACGGCGTCGTAGCTATCGGCAAGGGCGTCAAGGATACCCGGGTTTACGCCGGGCGTCAGCTTAAGGACAAACACGCGTGGGTTGATGCTGTCGTAGAAACGCACCGGGTTTTCGCCCTGATGCGTGCCGTGGAGCCCGTTGCGCACGATGCGGTCGTTGCGGATGTAGGCAATGGGCGGATAGTTGACGCTAATGAACGCGTTAAAGCTCATGGTGCGCTGCTTGCGGGCGCGCGTACCGGCAATGGCTACGCCGCCAAACACGATTGAGACGTCGTGCGAGTGTTCGTCGAGCGCATAGAGCAGGCTCTGGTACAGGTTGAGCTTGGCGTCGGTAAAGGGATTGCCCATGGGCTTTTGCGAGCCGGTGAGTACGATGGGCTTGGGACTGTCCTGAATCAGATAGGAAAGCGCTGCCGCGGTGTAGCTCATGGTGTCGGTGCCGTGCAGAATCACGAAGCCGTCGTGGTCGGCATAACCCTCGACGATGACGTCGCGGATACACATCCAGTCACTGGGACGCATGTTGGTGCTGTCGATGTTCATGGGCTGCACGACGTCGAGCTCGCAGAGGCCCGAGATCTCGGGGACGCTCTGGGCGAGCTCCTCACCGGTCAGGGCGGGGGAGAGGCCGTTGCCGTCCTCGGTCGATGCGATGGTGCCGCCCGTGGCGATGAGAAGGATGCGCTTCATGCTGATATTCCTATCGTATTTGCCGCCGCAGAGGCGGAGTCGTTCGGCAGTATTGTGGCACAGGGCGTCCAATGTTCAAACGTATTACATCATCTGTAACGTCTGGTAACACTTCAATTGCCGTCAAATAGGGGCCCGGGTCGTGCGTTTGCCGTGCGCTGATGGCTGCGAGGGACGAGAAACCCCATATAACGTGTACACTATGAAAGTTATTCTCGTTTATTCGCGCGGGTGAGCACCGGCTCCCCGCCAACAAGAGGGGGAACCATGGATCAAAAGGCTTCCGCAAAGGTCCTCGTACTCGACTTTGGTGCGCAGTACGGTCAGCTCATTGCCCGTCGCGTCCGCGACCTCAACGTGTATTCCGAGATCGTCCCCTGCGACATCTCGGCCGACGAGATTCGCGAGATGAACGCCTCTGCGCTCATCCTTTCCGGCGGCCCGGCTTCTGTGTATGCCGAGGACGCTCCGTCCATCGATCCCGCCATCTTTGACCTGGGCCTTCCCGTCCTGGGCTTTTGCTACGGCCATCAGATCACGGCCGTGACGCTCGGCGGCAAGGTCGGCCACTCAGAGGTGGGCGAGTACGGCCGCGCCACCATCACGCGCACGGCCGGCGCCAAGCTCTTTAACTCCACGCCTATGGAGCAGACCGTGTGGATGAGCCATCGCGACGCCGTTTCCGAGGTGCCCGAGGGCTTTACCGTTACCGCCAGCACCGACGTGTGCCCGGTTGCCGCCATGGAGTGCGTCGAGCGCAAGATCTTCACCACGCAGTTCCACCCCGAGGTCAAGCACTCCGAGTACGGTCAGCAGCTGCTGAGCAACTTCCTGTTTGAGATCTGCGGCCTGGAGCCCAACTGGAGCATGGACAACCTGGTCGAGACCATGACGGCCGAGTTCCGCGAGAAGGTCGGCGACGACCGCGTGATTCTGGCCCTGTCCGGTGGCGTCGACTCCTCCGTCGTGGCTGCGCTGGGCGCCCGCGCCGTGGGCAAGCAGATGACCTGCGTGTTCATTAACCACGGCCTGCTGCGCAAGGGTGAGCCCGAGCAGGTGGAGGAGGTCTTCACCAAGCAGTTTGACGTCGACTTTATTCACGTCCACGCCGAGGACCGTTATGCCGAGCTTCTGGCCGGCGTGACCGAGCCCGAGGAGAAGCGCCGCATCATCGGTACGCAGTTCTGGAAAGAGTTCTTCGCCGTGGCGCAGCAGCTCGAGACCGATGGCAAGCCGGTCAAGTATCTGGCTCAGGGCACCATCTATCCCGACATCATCGAGTCCGGTGCTCGCAAGACGGGCGGCAAGACGGCCACCATCAAGAGCCACCACAACCTGATCCCGTTCCCCGAGGGCGTACACTTCGACCTTATTGAGCCGCTCGACCACTTCTTTAAGGACGAGGTCCGCGCACTTGGTCTGGCGCTTGGCCTGCCGGGTCACATCGTGTTCCGTCAGCCTTTCCCGGGCCCGGGTCTGGCCATCCGCATCATCGGCGCGGTCGACAAGGAAAAGCTCGAGATCCTCAAGAACGCCGACGCCATCGTGCGCGAGGAGCTCGACGCCTACAACCAGCGTCTGTTTGAGCAGACCGGCGAGCGCAACTCCGAACACAGCTGCTGGCAGTACTTTGCGGTCCTGCCCGACATTAAGTCCGTCGGTGTTATGGGCGACGAGCGCACCTACCAGCGCCCGATCATCCTGCGCGCCGTTGAGTCCAGCGATGCCATGACCGCCGACTGGGCCAAGCTGCCCTACGACGTGCTGGCCCGCATCTCCGGCCGCATCGTGGCCGAGGTTCCCGGCGCCAACCGCGTCTGCTACGACATCACGTCCAAGCCGCCCGCGACCATCGAGTGGGAGTAACATCCGCACATTATTGTAAGGTTCATTTAGTAGCCTGATTTTTCATCCAGTGGCTTCATTTAGACAGGTTTTTCACCTGGTAAACCTGCAAGCCACTGGATTTCTTTTTGCCTCGCAACCCGAATAACGAGCATTTAACGAGCAAAATCGCAGGTCAATAATGATCGCTTTTGCTCACGTCCGTTCGAAAGCACAATAATGTGCTGAAATTCTGAATCGAACGTCGTGAGATAGAAAATGACGTCATGGGCGCAAGTTCCCGCCCAAAATTGCGCGATTTTGCGAAATAAGCGACGTCAAGTGTGCGTCAAAGGGAAAACCGCAGGTCGCACAGCGAATAAATCAGACAATGAAAGGCCAGCGCATAACCGAAGGACGCAAGACGGCACATATAATATAGCCAAGAACAATATAAGAACGACCCTCACAAGGACCATGCCGATGGACAACGAAAGTTACGAAGAAATCGAAAGGGAGGCCGTACTGGGTTCCAAAAAAAGACGGGAGTTTTGGGACACTCTCTCAAGAGCACGCGGTTTTTCAAAAGAGGTTCGAGATACGGTCTTGCAAGCCCGTCCTCGAGTCAATCGGCTGTGCCGTTTCAGGACGTTTGAACCCGGTTCTCTTGAGCAATTGCGCACGAACACACTCTTGTTCTCTTCTCCCCCATATTATGACGATCCTCTCGACACATATTTTTATGTCGACAAAAAGGCTCTCCAAATCCAGTTCAATCTGATTATCGATGCATTCAGAGGACACCCCCTTAAAGAGATTATCGCTCTGCTTGGCCAATTCGGCATCCCTGACTTCAACAAACTGCGCGATATAATTGGAAGGGCTGAAATAGAAGAGCTCCCGTTTCAGTTCGATCAGCTGAACAGTCAAATCGACGATATTAGGCGAATAGTGCAAAACGTCGGATACTCCCTTTGCTTCTGCGATGACCCGCTTAACGAGGTGCTGTGGCTGAAATACGCAGATAACCATAAGGGCTTTGTACAGATATACGATGCGAACTGTTCCATAAGATTTCTATGCGGCCAAAAGAACAGTTGTGGACTCTGCGCGAATGACGATTCCTCTTTGGCCCCTTTCCCTATTTACTACTCGAATGAGGGGTACGATGCAACACGATACGCACTTGCACTCCTTCTCCTTCGTGAGTTGCCAGCTAATGTGAAAGTATCCTGCCCAGAACTTATCAAATATCTTAAGGAATCAATTAGGTGGGAGTTCGAAAAGGTCACGCTTATCAAGCGTAAGCAGCACGAGTACGACTGCGAATGGAGACTTTTATGCAGAGGGTCTGCAGAGGGTAGACCATCGATTCAGATGGTTCCCTCGTCAGTCGTGTTAGGCCTCCACATGAAAGAATCGGAAAAGCGAAGCGTTGTGGATGCAGCCAAGTCCGCCGGAATAAAAGAAATTTTGCAGGCGCATATTGACGAGGGAACTGGCAAGCTTGCAATTCGCTCTTACCAATCAACAGAAGAATAAGTTAGCCGCTAATCGATTGGTACACCCCAAGGAAGACTGTCTTTCCCCTTCCCGTTTCTCTTGCTCTGCCATGTTGAAAAAAGATATCGATCGAATTCAAAGAATTCTGTTTCACTATATGGATGTTGCCTATCGTAAGTCGGTCATCGAGGTCTTGCGGCGCCGGACGACCCCCTTTGAGAGGACCTTGCCCACTGAGCGGTCGAGCGCTTGCTTGACGATGTCCTGACCGTTGTCGTAATGGACCTTCACATCGTCGAAGGACTGGAAGAAGTCCAAGTGCTCAACCATGGCGGAGGAGATGTCGCGCCCCATGCGCTCCATTAGCCTTGCCGGGTCTTCGAACTGGCTGCGGCGGTAGACGAACGTTATATAGGAGATGGGAAGTTTGCGGACGAATGAGGAGAAGTAGGCGAGCATGGCCTTGCGCTGCCCGATGCCGAGAAACTCATAATCCATGTGCCCGTTCATGAGGGGCTCGGAGTGGAACGGGATGTTTGGGAGGTCGGCCTTGGCGAGTTTGGCCTCATAGCCCGTGACCGCTTCGGCGATGCTGTCTGCCTGGTCGTGGAAGACGAGTGTGAGCAGATAGTAGCGAGCCTTGCCGCCGCGGTCTCCGCTCTCGTCGACAAAGATGCTGAGCTCCTTGGCCAATGGGGACTCCTAATGGAATGGATAAAAAAATAGCCGGGGGACTCCCCCGGCACTTGGAGGTAGCTCAATGAGCCACCAACAACCTTATAGCATGCGCTGGCGGTGAGTGCAAGGGGGAGGCGAGCCGGTACATGGCGTCACGGCTGATGCGCAGCATCGCGCGCGCCTCGTCGGCGCCGAATATCGCGTTGGTCGATGCGATGAGCCTCGCCTGGCTCCTGCTAATGCTCTTGGTCATGGTCGTCCTCGAGCTCCTTTCGTCTCGAGGCTTTCTCGCATGCC
>CABRFW010000107.1 GCA_902470265.1 uncultured Collinsella sp. | reverse complement strand
GCAAAGGGCTCCGCTGCGCACTTCGCGCGGCGGAGCCCTTTGCGTCCTGCGGAATGTTTTGGGAGATAGCCCAAACAGCCCCGGCTGGATCCTGTGTAGTCACCCCTTAGGCGGAACTCTCCTAATTATTTGGATGAGTCGTTTACTTACTTGTACTGTTACCGTCTTCCCGCTCTTGTTGGGGTATGCTTTGTTCGTATGTAAACGTTTGACATGTTGATGGGGGAGGGTGCTATGGCTCGCGAGGGCGCTCGTTCTAAGGATTCTGCTAAGCCTGGCATCAAGGAAGTTGCAGCGGTGGCGGGGGTTTCGCCTACTACGGTATCTCGCGTGCTTAATAACCGCGGTTATATTAGCCAAGAGACCCGCGATAAGGTCCACGCCGCGATGGAGCGCATCAACTATACGCCCAACGATATCGCCCGTGCCATGCTCAACGGCCGTCTGAACCTTATCGGCATGATCGTTCCCTTTGTGAGCAGTCCGTTCCATGCTCAGGTTGTGCAGGCGGTCGAGCGCACGTTGGCGGAAAACGGCTTTAAGATGTTGCTGTGCAACAGCGCCAATCGACCTGATCTTGAGCGTTCCTATATCGACATGCTCCGCCGCAATATGGTCGACGGCGCCATCGTCAACTCCCTCAATATCGGTGCCGAGGCATATGCCGAGATGGGCTTGAGCCTGGTTGGCATCGACTGCGATCTTGGCGAGGGCTCTGTCCAGATTGCAAGTGACAGCTATGGCATCGGCGAGCTCGCCACGCGCCGTCTGATTGATGACGGCTGCAGGCGTATCCTGTGCCTGCGCAGCAATAGCCGCATGCGCATGCCTGCCAATAAGCGTACCGATGCCTACCTCGATGTTGTTGAGCAGGCCGGTTTGTCCGCGCTTGTCCGTGAGGTTGAGTTCGTTAAGCCCGACGACGAAAAGGGCGCGGTCGTTGCGAAGATCCTCGATGAGAACCCCGATATTGACGGCATCTTTGCGGGAGACGATACGATGGCGGCCATCTGTCTCAACGTGATGAAGCAGCGCGGCTTGAGCGCTCCAGACGACATTAAGGTCGTGGGCGCGGATGGTGCCCGCCGCACTATGACGTTTATGCCTGACTTAACAACCGTACGTCAAGATATCGATCGCATCGGAGAGCTCGCGGCGCAATCCATCATTGCTCTTATTAACGGTGAAAAGCCCGAGTCGAATATCAAGCTTCCCGTTGAGCTTATCGAGGGCAAAACCGCGTAATTCGCCCCGTGCCAAAAGAATTCCTCAAACGCCTCTGATGACCGTTCACCGGCATATGTCAACCGTTTGCCGACGACTGGAACTGCGAAAAGACGTATTGGTGTGAAAACGTTTGACATATGAAAACGATTGACATATCTTGCCATTGTACCGAGTTAGTATGTCGTGGAAAGGAAGTCTCGGATGCACAAGGTGTATTACCAGCCTGAGGGAATTTGGGTAGGCGACATCATGCCGTACGGCGAGGACGGCACGTTCTATCTCTATCATCAGCGTGACACGCGAAACCCCGGACCTTTCGGAGAGCCGTTTGGCTGGGCACTCGCGACAACCAAGGACTTCGTCAATTACAAAGACTTTGGCGAGAGCCTTGAGCGTGGCGGCGACGAGGAAGTCGACCAGTATGTTTATGCCGGCACGGTGTTTAAGGTGGGCGACAAGTACCATGCGCTCTACACTGGTTGCAATCGCGATAAGGTCAAGGCACGCTTGATGAAGCAGGTTCTTCTTCACGCAACGAGTGACGACGCCGTCAAGTGGGAGAAGAACATCGCCGAGACGCTGCTTCCGCCCCAGGAGGGTTACGATGACCGCAACTGGCGCGATCCCTTTGTGCTTTGGGATGAGGAGAACGAAGAGTACATGCTCATCCTCGGCACGCGCGTGGGCGAGGACAAGCGTCTGATGACCGGTCGTCTGGTCAAGTTCACCTCCAAGGACCTGGATACCTGGGAGTTCCAGGGCGACTGGTGGAATCCGGGCCTGTACACCATGTTCGAGATGCCTGATCTCTTTAAGATGGGCGACTGGTGGTATCTGGTGTTCTCCGAGTACAGTGATGGCAACAAGACCCGTTACCGCATGTCTCGCTCTATCAACGGTCCTTGGATCACTCCTGCGGACGATTCCTTCGATGGCCGCGCGTACTATGCCGCGCGTACCGCATTTGACGGCGAGCGCCGCGTTCTCTTTGGTTGGGTTCCTACGCGTGACGAGGGCGGTGACCCCAGCTCTTACCTGTGGGGTGGCACCTTTATGCCTCTCGAGATCGTTCAGCGTGTTGACGGAACGCTCGGCACCAAGCTTCCTGACAGCATGCTTGGCGCCTTTGGCGAGGCTAAGGCAGTCGAGGCCTTTGAGCTCTCCTGCGAGTCGGGCAAGGTCGAGCAGGTGCTCGCCGCGGATGCCGGTTCCACCTATATGCTCGATGCCGACATCGAGCTCGCCGGTGACGCTGCCGGCTTCTCGGTGAAGCTTGCCGAGGACGCCGAGTCCGGTCTTGCCTATGAGTTCCGCGCCAACCTGCGTGAGGGCAAGCTCGAGTTTACGGCGGCCCCCCAGTATCCGTGGTTCCAGGTCAACAACATGGGCCTCGAGCGTCCGTTGTTCTTTAAGGGCGAGGGCACTCACCATGTGCGTCTGGTCGTCGACGACGACATCGCGACCATCTTTGTCGATGACGTTGCGCTCAACGCTCGCTTCTGCAACAAGCAGGGCCAGGGTGTGGCGCTTACCGTCACCGACGGTGCGCTCAAGTGCGCAAACGCAACGATCGCGTCTCTGTAGCGGCAACGAACCGTTTTATGATTTAGAAAAGGAATGGAGAGGAACATGGACTACAAGGCAGTGTCCCAGCAAGTCGTCGACAACGTCGGCGGACTGGAGAACATCGAGGGCGCCACGCATTGCGTGACCCGTCTGCGTCTGGTGCTCAAGGATACGAGCAAATACAACAAGGCCGAGCTCGAGAACATCGATGGCGTCAAGGGCGTGCTGTACAACAGCGGCCAGCTCATGATCATCTTCGGTACCGGTACCGTCAACAAGGTTTACGATGAGTTTATGGCTCTGACGGGCGTTAAGGAGATCAGCGCTTCCGAGGTCAAGGGCGCCGAGGCGGACAAGAAGGGCAAGTTCTTCTCGGTCCTCAAGGTATTCTCGGACATCTTTATCCCCATCATTCCCGCTTTCGTCGGCGCTGCTATCATCATCGGCCTTAAGTCGCTGATCGTTGCCAACGGCCTCTTTGGCATGGAAGGCAGCCTCGCCGATCACAGCGAGTTCCTCAAGAACCTCGCAAGCTTCTTTGCCATTATCGCCACCACGTTCGACTACCTGCCTGTCCTGGTTATGTACAGCGCAGTCAAGCGTTTTGGCGGTAACCCGATCCTGGGCATCCTCGTCGGTATCGTCATGGTTCACCCGAGCCTTATGAACCGCAACACGTTCGTTATGGACCCGACGGGTGCTGAGTACTGGAACTTTGGTCCGCTCTCCATTCCCATGGTTGCTTTCCAGGGCGGCGTATTCCCTGCAATCCTGACTGCCTGGTTTATGGCCAAGGTCGAAAAGATTGCCCAGAAGTACATCCCCGAGGTCGTTTCGTTCGTCTTTGTCCCGACCGTTACCCTGATTCTTGCTAACGTCGCCCTGTTCACCGTGTTCGGCCCGCTCGGCAACCTGATCGGCGACGTCCTCGCCGGCGTAATCGATATCCTGTACAACAGGATGGGCGTCTTCGGTGCCTTTGTCTTTGCCGCATTCCTGCAGCCGCTCGTCGTTACCGGTACGCATCAGTTCATCCAGGGTATCGAGGCAAACCTTGTTGCCACGACTGGCTTCAACTACATCCAGGCCATCTGGTCGGTTTCCATCATCGCCCAGGGCGGCGGCGCCATCGGTATGTACCTCATTCACAAGAAGCACTCCAAAGAGCGCAACATCTGCATGTCGTCCTTTATCCCGACGCTGGTCGGAATCTCCGAGCCCGCTATCTTTGCTGCAAACATGCGCTATTCGATCATTCCGTTCATCTGCGCATGCATCGGTGCAGGCTGCGGCGGTGCCTTCGTCAAGCTCTTTGAGGTGCGCGCTATCGGTCAGGGTCTGACCGGCGTGCTTGGCCTGCTCATCGTCACGCCCGAGACCCTCGTGTGGTATGTGGCTGGCAATCTCATCGCCTTTATCGTGCCGATCGTCTTGATCTTTGCCTACAACAAGGCAAAGGGCGTGCCGACCACCGATGAAGAGGGCGCTGGCGCTGGCTTCGACGTTAGCTTCTAGTTGAGCCGTTCAGTGTAATCTGAGGATAAGTCCATTTGAGGAAGGGCGTTCGACTCGTGTGAGTCGAGCGTCCTTCCCCATAGACGAGAAAGTCAACGGCGATGTTTAATCAAAAAAATAAGGTGACACGCGCGGACTATGAGCAGTGGCGTGCCGGACAGGATGAGACGGCGGGTCGCATCGCGTCCGACCCCGATAGGCTCCTGTTCCATGTGGAGCCTGAGCTTGGCTGGCTCAACGACCCCAACGGTTTGGTTCAGATTGGTGATACGTATCACATCTATCATCAATACGATCCGTTCGATGCTGCGCATGGCGGTCCAGTGCTTTGGAACCATCTGACGACAAAGGATTTTGTGACGTACGAGAATCACGGCCCCGCACTGTTCCCCGATTCCGATTTGGATTCGAACGGAGCGTATTCTGGTTCTGCCTTTGTACGCGATGGCAAGATTCACTACTTCTATACCGGCAACGTCAAGCATTTTGACCGCGATGATTACGACTACGTGTTGACGGGCCGTGAGCAAAACCAGATTCATATGGTTGCCGAGAATCCCGACGAATTGGGCGAGAAGTGCATAGCTGTTGGACCGGTCAATTACCCCGACGATATCGGTACGCACGTGCGCGACCCCAAGATCCTTGAGCACGATGGTATCTACTACATGGTTCTGGGCGCTCGTACGAAAGACGACCGTGGCTGCGTGCTTGTCTATACCTCGCGCAATCTTGAGGACTGGAGCTATGCGACGCGCATTGAGTTGGGCGAGAAGTTTGGCTTTATGTGGGAGTGCCCCGATCTGTTTGAGCTCGATGGCGAGCTTATTCTCGTTTGCTGTCCGCAGGGTGTGCCTGCCGATGGTTGGCGTTACCGCAATCCGCATCAGTGCGTGTGGTTCCCCATCGAGGCCGATTGGGAGGCGCCGAGCTTTAAAATCGTCGGGCAGGGCATGCCCCCGATGGTCGATGCCGGTTTTGATTTCTATGCTCCGCAGTCCTTTGAGGATGCTGCAGGCCGGCGTTTGATGATCGGATGGTCGGGTTGCCCCGATGCGACGGCAGAAAACCCGACGGTGGCGCGCGGGTGGCAGTGCGCGTTGACGGTGCCGCGAGAGCTGAGCATGCGCGATGGTAAGCTCTGCCAGCAGCCGGCGCACGAGATTGAGAGGATGCGCGGCGACTGCGTTCGCGCGACAGGCGGTGAAACCGTTGAGGAGCCGGGCCGCCTGTTTGATCTTGTGGTTTCCTGTGAGGGCGCCCAGGTGATCGAGCTCGAAATCCGCAAGGGTGTCTTTGTGCGCTATGCAGACGGGATGCTTACCCTCGACATGGGTGACGAAGGCTATGGGCGCGACCAGAGGTCGATCGAGCTCAGCGAGCTTCGCGACCTGCGCGTGCTTTCGGACACTACGATGGTCGAGATTTTTGCCAACAGCGGCGAGGCGGCACTTACGAGCCGTACCTATTCGCCGGCGGTTTCGGCGATGGGGTTGCATGCCGAGGGTGCGGCGTCGATGGA
>CABRFW010000106.1 GCA_902470265.1 uncultured Collinsella sp. | reverse complement strand
ATGTGCCACCAAAAGCGCCTGCGGGTCGGCGTTGCCAACGTCCTCAGAAGCATGAATCATAATACGGCGAGCGATAAACTTAGGATTCTCCCCAGCATCGATCATGCGCGCGAGCCAATAGATCGTGGCATCGGGGTCGCTACCGCGCATAGACTTAATAAACGCACTGATGATGTCATAGTGCATGTCGCCGTTTTTGTCATACGTAAAGCCGCGACGCGGGTTGGCGATCTTTACGTCATCCACGGTAATGGGATAACGCTCCCCCGCCGCGGGCGCTGGCGTCCCTTCGGTATCGGGACGCGTTACGGCAATCTCGCTCGCAAGTTCGAGCGTCGTGAGCGCCGAGCGAGCGTCACCCGCTGCCAGCGTGCAGATGGTCTTAACCGTATCCTCATCGGCCGAGAACTTGCCGTTCAAACCCTGCGGCGCCTCGAGCGCACGCTCGATAAGCGTGGCGATATCCTCGTCTTTAAGATGCTCCAGCTCCACCACGCGACCGCGCGAGAGCAATGCCGAGTTGACCTCGAAGTACGGGTTCTCCGTCGTGGCGCCAATCATAATGACGGTACGGTTCTCAACTGCATGCAGCAGGGCATCCTGCTGCGACTTAGAGAAGCGGTGAATCTCATCGATGAATAGAATGGTGCGGCGGTCGTACGTATTCAGGCGCGTCTTGGCCTCGTCAATCACGCGGCGAAGATCCTTTACGGTACCCGTCACGGCGCTGACCTCGACAAACTCGCTCTTGGTATGGTTGGCGATAATGTGGGCCAGCGTCGTCTTGCCCGTACCGGCAGGCCCGTACAGAATCACGCTCGAAAGCACGTCGTGCTCGATCGCGGCACGCAGCCATGAGCCCTTACCGACGGCCTTTTGCTGGCCCACGTACTCGTCGAGCGAATTGGGTCGCATGCGCACCGCGAGCGGCGCATTTTTAAAGGAACGCTCGCGCGTCGAGGCAGAAAAAAGGTCGTCCATAGCCATCCCGTGCATCAATCAAAAACGTTTTCAACTAACCAGTATAGCGAATATATACGAACTACCGTTCGTTAATATAGGTACGGTGTGGAAACTCCAGACCAGGGAACAGCTTGCTCGTCAGTTCGCAGAAATAACCGTCCGTCATGCTCGCGATATAATCCACCACGGCTTGATCCTTGTCGCCCTGCCAGGCATAGGTGCGGTCGTAGTAGGAAAGCTGCTGCTCAATGCGCGAAATATGGTGCTTGAAGATGTACGAGGACTCGTCACCTTCGTTTATATCCAGCAGGCAACGGTCGTAGAGCTTTTCGAAAGCCTCGCGCAGCTCCGCCTCGGAATCGCCCTCGATACCGCCCTTACTGTAGATCTTCTCGTAATTCTCCCGCTTGGCCCGGCTGATTTCCTCAAACAGGTCCTCGCTCATCTCGATGCGCGGCTTACCATAGCTGTGCTCAACGATATCGATGGAGGCATGCGTGAGGATCCAACTGTTGTAGGCACCGCCCCGGCCATCATCAAAAGCATCGGGCGAAAGCAAGCCTGCCGCAATCGCATCCTGACGGTCACGACCGACGTAGGCAAGAATATCCGAAATGCGAACGACGCAGCCCTCGAGCGTCATGGGACGCAGATGCTCAATTGCGCTATAGCCTGTGGCAATGCAATCCTCAACCGTCTGGTCAAACTGGTCAAAGGAGCTCATGTCCGAGAGCTCAAACACACGCTGCTCGTACTCGCCGTTATGGCATAGCACGCCGTCAAGCGTCTGGAGCGACACGTTGCGGCTATACAACGCGTCGAGCACGCGGACCGACTGCACGTTATGGAAAAAATAACGCCCCGTGCGCTCATGATAGATATCGTTGAGGAAGCGCTCGCCGGCATGGCCGAAAGGCGTGTGTCCCAAGTCATGACCCAGGCCAATCGCCTCGATCAAATCGCAATTGAGCCCCAGGGCGCGACCGATATCGCGCGCAATACGGGAGACAAGCTGCACGTGCAAACCGCGGCGTGACAGATCGTCATTGCTACGGAAGCTAAAGACCTGCGTTTTGCCTGCATAACGGGTGTACGCCGGAAGATGAAGTATCTTTTCGGTATCGCGCATAAACGCCGGACGCATAAGCGTGCCTTTGTCGGCAGCGCGATCAATACGACGAATGACCTGGTCGTCGTTACAACGATACGGGTTGACATAGCCCGAAGCACGATCAGCGGCAATGCGCTCGACAAGTTCGGGCGACAACGCCGAGGGAATACGGTCCATGCGCGCCTTAATGACGGCCGTTTCTTGATTAGTTGCCATGGCATGCTCCTTAAGAAGGATGCGCAATCGGTTACAAAGTGCAGCCCACGACCTCGATTATGGCAAAAATCGGCACCAAAAACGGGAGCAATGGCAGGGAGCGTGATTTTGTGAAGAGGCAGGAGAGGGCCAGGACCAGGAGCGAAACGGCAAATGCCACGATGCCGCCCATAGGGTCGAGCGTGCAAAGCGCGAAGAGTGCTTTGGCGTCCCCCATGCCAATCCCCGGGGCTTGACGAAGGCGCCGCCAGAGCGACTCAGTAAGCACAAGGGCAAGGTAGACGATGACCGCAAGACCGGCATGATCAAGTGCAGTGTTAACGCCCCTGTCGAGCCAAACGCCCGCCAACGCCGCCACGGCACATGCGCCGGCAAGCCCATTGGGAAACCGTCGCTCTCGGGCATCAATTGCCACGCCGGCAAAGATGCAAATCCAAAACGGGATATAGACCATCGGACTCCTCCTCGAGCTGCATCGCAAAAGCAAAAACCACCACAAAGGTGCCTGTCCCCTTTGCGGTGGTTTTGGTGGTGGTTATTTGGCGCCTTGCATGACCTCGTCAAGGGTAACGTTGACGGCGTGCTGCGTCGGCACCCAGTCGACCTTCAGGAACAGCGCGGCCACCGTGATGGGGATATAGCTGAACATAAAGATCGGGAAGGTAAACAGGTTAGTCACCAGACGCCACTTTTGCGCGCAGTGAATGTGCTTGTACTCAAAGATAGTCGTGAGCAGCGCCAGGATAAAGAAGGTCTGATACATCATGGCGAAGGTCATAATGAGCGAAGCGGCGCACGCCTGCATCTCGACTTCGGTAGCCAAGAAACCATGCGAAAGGCCACCCACAATCAAGAACGTCGCATTAGCGAGCATCGAGATCAGCGATAGCAGCATACCCGGGGCGATCGTCATGAACATGTCGTAGGCGGCAAAGCGATGATAGCGGAACGTCGACTTGACCAGATGCTTACCGTAGGTAAAGAACACCTGGTAAAAGCCCTTGGTCCAGCGCATACGCTGCTTCCAGGATGCCTTGAACGTCACGGGTTGCTCGTCAAAGAACTCCGCCGGCGCATAGCCAATGCGAATACCGTGAATAGCGCAGAACGTAGTGAACTGAATGTCCTCGGTCAGCGTGTGGAACTGCCAACCGTGCATGCCCTCGATAACGCTTGACGAGATAAGGTAACCCGAACCCGAAACAGCGCAGGACGTCTTGCAGATATTACGCGCGTTGTTGAGGAAGCGCGCCTCGCGTAGATACCACGTGGCATTAGCAGCCGAGATCCACGAGCTGCCGAAGTTCTTGGAATTGCGATAGCTCGTGACCACATGGAAGCCCTGGTCAAAGGCATCATTCATCTTGGAAACGTAATCGCGGGAGATAACGTTATCGGCATCGAAGATAAAGTAGCCCTCAAACGTGTCGGGATACTCGTTGAGAATGCGGTCGAAGCCAAAGTCCATGACCCAGCTCTTGCCCTTGCGGGCCAGGTCATTGCGCTCGTAAACAATGGCACCGGCCTCGCGTGCGAGCTGCGCCGTGTTGTCGGTGCAGGCATCGGCGACCACGAAAACCTCGATGAGCTCGGACGGATAATCCTGGTCCTTGATGGAGCGAACGAGGTTGGCGATCACGGCCTCCTCATTATGCGCCGCGATAAAAAAGGCATAGCGATGGAGTTTTTTGGCCTTGGGAGGCGCGACCTCGCCACGAAGAGCGCCAATGACAAAGAAGACCACCTGGTACAGAAAGCAGACCGTGAGCAGCGTGACGACAATCTGGTTGAAGATCACGATGGGTGTGTTGGTTTGTAAAAAGGCGAGCATGCAGGCTCCCAGCAACGCGTAACGTAAACAATCGTATATCTTACCGCAGGCTTACCGAGTTCAAGAAACCACCTAATACTGGCTAGGCTTCGAGAAGACCGAGCTGCGGAACGATTTCATCTCCAACGGCCGTGCGACCGAGCGAGCGCGGAGCCAGATCGTCGAGAACCGCAGCGAGATCCCACGGCAACTCGTCGCGGCACTCAATGCGCTCCCCCGTCACGGGATGGTCGAACGCCACGCGCCAGGAATGAAGGAACTGCCTGGTCAGGCCCTGGTCGGTGCGCGCATCGCACTTGCCGTAGAGTGGATCGCCCACGCAGGCGTGGTTGATATGACGCATATGCACGCGAATCTGGTGCGTGCGACCGGTAAACAGATGGCACTCAACGAGCGTATAACCATCGTCAAAGCGCGTGGAATCAAAGCGCTCGAGGACTTTAAATGTCGTAATGGCCTGACGGGCAAAGGGGTCGTCCGAAACCGCCATCTTGACGCGGTCGCGCGTAGAACGGGCGATACCGGTATTGATGGTGCCCTCGTCCATGGCGATGTGCCCGTGGACAAGCGTGATATAGCGGCGGTCGAGCGTACGCGTGCGAATAAGATTTTGAAGCGCGCGCTGGGTGTCGTCGTCTTTTGCCGCGAGCATAAGGCCCGAGGTATCGCGATCCAGGCGATGCACGATGCCGGGGCGGTCCTCACCCTGCACGGTACCAAGATGATCGATACCGCAGTGGTAGACCAAGGCGTTCGCAAGCGTGCCGCTCTCGTGGCCGTGGGCGGGATGGCACACCAGCCCGCGCTGCTTGGAGAGCACAATGAGATAGTCGTCCTCATAGCGAATGTCGAGCGGGATGGCCTCGGGAATCACATCGGTGGGATCGTGCGGCTCGGGCAGGTCGACCGAGATGCGGTCACCGGCGCGTACGGCATACTTTTTTGACAGACAGGTCTCGCCGTTCACGATTACGGCGCCGCCCTCGATCAGATGCGCGCAGGCAGAGCGCGTGGGGCAGCCGTCGTTGGCACCCAGAAAGGCGTCGAGACGCTGGCCAGAGCAATCGTCGGCAACAAGAATATGGATGTCGGCCATTAACGCTCATTCCTTTCGCGAATCTTGCGGGCACGCTCCCCACGCTGCTTGGCTTTGCGCTTGGCGCGGGCCTCATCACGGGCATTGAGCTCGGCAGTCGCATCGACTTCGCGGGCAGCAGGGCTCAAGAACATGTAGCCGATGAGGGCAAGCACGACGCCTACGGTGATGCCAATATCGGCCACGTTAAAGACGGGAAAGTCGATGAAGGTGGTGGCAATAAAATCGGTCACGAAGCCAAAGGCCAAACGATCGATAGCGTTGCCGATAGCACCGCCCGCAACCATCGCCATGCCCACAACCTCAAGATGGGCGAGCTGGGGCGCACGAACGAGGTACACGGCAATAGCGATAATGACCGCCAACGCCAGCACGGCAAACGCGATGCCATGCCCCTCGCCCATGCTAAAGGCAGCACCGATATTGCGGACAAACAGGAAGTCGATCACGCCGGGGATGACGGTCACATGCAGCGCATCGCCCACGGCACGAACCGCAAGCTTGGTCAACTGGTCAACAAGCAGCACAACCAGCGCCACCCCACCAGCAACACCCAACCGCCAACGCAAAGGCGGCGTCATATCACCAGTACGACCCAAAGAAATCCCCTACTCTCAAGAACATCGAATAACGTTTAACGCAAAGCAATATCTTATATTGACCAGCAACGAAATAACCGATGATTCGTTACCGACAGCGAAAACCCGCCAGAGCGAGCAAAGTGCCTTGAAGCA
>CABRFW010000105.1 GCA_902470265.1 uncultured Collinsella sp. | reverse complement strand
CGCTCGTAGACGGCGGGGCTGGCGACCACATGGTCACCGGGGCCAAGCACGCGATGACCACGCGTGGTGTTGCCGCTCGTCACGTCGGCAAACGACACGGGCACAACATCCTCGCCCAAAAGGCAGCAGATCCAACGGACCGGGCGAACAAAGGTAGCATGCTCGTGACCCCAGCGCTGGGAGCGGTAGTTGGGCCACTGCAGGCCGGCGATGGTCTTCTCGCACAGGGCCGTCAGGATCGGGGTAGCCGGTGCGGAGGGAATGTTCTTCTCGGCGAACACATACTCGCGACCGTCAGTGTCCTCGCGACGGACCAGGTCCTCGGCAGCCACACCGCACTTGCGGGCGAAGCCCTGGGCGGCCTTGGTGGCGTTACCGTCAGCGTCGAAGGCAATGTTGGCCGCGGGGCCACGCTTGACCTCGTGAACCTCGTCGGTCGCGGTGGCGACATCGGCAACGAGTGCAGCCAGGCGGCGCGGGCTCGAGATCACGCGGACCTCGCCGTGGGCCAGACCGGCCTCGTCGAGACCCTTGGCGATCATGGTGCCAAGCTGCTTGATGGCATTGTTCAGCGGTGCAGAGGGCATTTCCTCCGTACCGATCTCAAACAGGAAATCCTTAGCGTCTGCCATGGCTTACGCCACCTCGCCTTCCTGATCGGCATTCTCGTTGACTCCGGCGACCTCAGCCATGTAGGCCTCGCAGCACGCCTTGGCGACGGCGCGGACGCGCAGGATGTAGTTGGCACGCTCGACTGCGGACAGAGCGCCGCGGGCATCGAGCAGGTTGAAAGCGTGGCTGCACTTCATGACGCAGTCATATGCCGGCAGCGGCAGCTTGCGCTCCAGACAGGAATGGCACTCGGCCTCGTAGTCGTCAAACTTCTGACGCATCATCTCGACGTTGGCGACCTCAAAGTTGTAGGCACTGAACTCGCGCTCGTTCTCGAGGAACACGTCGCCATAGGTCATGGGCGTGCCGTCGGGCAGGTAGCTCCACACCAGGTCGTAGACCGAGTTGACGCCCTGGGCGTACATGGCGATGCGTTCCAGGCCATAGGTGATCTCGACAGGAACGGGGTCGACCTCGATACCGCCCACCTGCTGGAAGTACGTAAACTGCGTGACTTCCATGCCGTTGAGCCAGACCTCCCAGCCAAGGCCCCAGGCGCCGAGCGTCGGGCTCTCCCAGTCGTCCTCGACAAAGCGGACGTCATGGTCGTTGGGGTCCAGACCGATAGCGGCAAGAGACCCCAGGTAGAGCTCCTGGGCGTTGACCGGTGAGGGCTTGATGAGCACCTGGAACTGATAGTAGTGCTGCATGCGGTTGGGGTTCTCGCCGTAGCGGCCGTCGGCGGGACGGCGGCAGGGCTGCGCATAGCAGGTGCGCCACTCGGCGGGACCGAGCGAGCGCAGCGTGGTCGCGGTATGGAAGGTACCGGCACCGACCTCGGAGTCATAGGGCTGCATAATGACGCAGCCCTGCTCGCCCCAGTACTGCTGGAGGCGCAGGATGATGTCTTGGAAGGAAAGCGATGAAGCGTTCATGCCTCTAATATCCCCTCGTCGAAACGATTACACGGTTAGGTACTGTACTATAGCGGTTTTTAGTCGATAGCGCCCAGACGGTTGAGCGGCCAGTAACGCACGAGCGCCACGGCGATCAGGTCCGAACGATCGACGGGACCAAAGTAGCGTGAGTCGGCAGAGTTTTCGCGGTTGTCGCCCATCACCCACACGCACCCGTCGGGAACGGTGTAGGGATAGCTTACCTGAGCGCCGGGCGCTTGGACCGAAAGTGGCCAGCTCATGCCCGTCGTATATTCCTCGTCGAGCGCTTGGCCGTCAACGACCACCTTGCCATCCTGCAGGTCGACCGTCTGGCCGGCCGTGGCAATAACACGCTTGACGAGAACATCATGCTCGGAGGTGCCATCGGGGTTGTGAAACACCACGATATCGCCCTGCTTGACGGGCTGACCGAGCTCGAGGCTCACCTTTTGTGCCAGGATCTGGTCGCCAATCTCGATCGTGGACTCCATGGAACCGGTGGGCACCACAAAGGGCTCGACCACAAACGAGCGAATCAAGAAGGTGGCGACCAGTGCGATCGCGATGACCGCGATCCACTCAAAAGCGCCCCTCAACGCGGAATGCTGCGATGGAACCATTCTCACTCCTCGCTCTGCGAATACGAAGCGTCCAAAATCTCCTGCGCGTAAGCGCGCTCCTCGGGCGTGAGCCGCGCTGTCTCGATCAGATCGGGACGCCAGCGGCAGGTGCGCTCGATGGCGTTCTTGCGACGCCAGGCATCGACCTTGGCGTGATCGCCGCTCACAAGCACCGGCGGCACGCCCTCGCCGTTGAACTCGGCGGGGCGGGTGTACTGCGCGTACTCAAGCAGTCCTCCGTCCTCGGCGGTCGAGAACGACTCGTCGACGTTGCTCATCTCGTCGCCCAGGGCGCCGGGAATCAGGCGTACGACGGCATCGGCAACGACCATAGCGGGAAGCTCGCCGCCCGTGAGCACGTAGTCGCCAATCGACAGACGCTCATCGGCATACGCATACGCGCGCTCGTCGACGCCCTCGTAGCGACTGCACACAAACAGCAGGCGCTCACTTTTGAGCAGGCGCTCGGCCACATGCTGCGTAAAGGGCTCGCCACAGGGGGTGAAGAACACAACCGTGGGCTTGGGACCCTCTGCGCTAATGGCCTCGATGGCCTCTGCGATAGGCTCGACCTTCATGAGCATGCCCTGCCCGCCGCCGTACGGCTCGTCATCGACGGTACGATGGCGGTCGTGCGTCCAGTCGCGCAGGTTATACGCCTTAAAATCAAAAAGGCCGGCCTTGCGGGCGCGGCCCAAAATCGATGTGGACATGACGGGCTCAAACATCTCGGGAAAGACCGAAAGGGTCTCAATCAGCATGTTGTCCTCCCTACTTGTCCATATCGATCAGGCCGTCCATAACATGGACGGAAATTGTTCCTGTGTCGGGAAGATCGAGCACAACCTGCTCGATCACGGGAATCAGTACCTCGCCGTACCGATCACCCTCGACAACCCAAACATCGTTAGCGGGCGTCGACATGATCTCGACGATCGTGCCGAGCGAACCGAAGCGCTCGTCGACCACCTCGCGACCCATCAGGTCGGTATAGGCAGCGTCGAGCGAATCGAGCTCAAAGTCGTCACGATTTGCCAGCACGTAGCATCCCGTGATGCCCTCGGCGTCCGTCAAGTCGTCAATGCCCTCAAACGAGACCAGATCGCCATCGCCCGTATCGGTGACGGACACGACCGTGCAAAAGCGGTCGCGCTTGAGCGCCGGCGGCGTCAGGGCGACGCGCATACCCGGCTCTAATACAGAAGGAAGCCCCCGCAGCGGCTGCGCGAGGACCTCCCCCTTCCTTCCGTGCGGCTTGACCACACGGGCGATGTTTTTGTACTGGGACCTCAAGGTCCTAGCCCAGAACCTCTACCTCGACAGCAGTGTCGAGGCGAGCGGCCAGTGCACGGGCGAGCGTGCGAATGGCCTTGATGGTACGGCCACGACGGCCGATGACCTTAGCGACGTCATCCTCGGCGACCGAAACCTCAATCGTAGAGGCGTCGTCACCATCGATGACCTCAAGGCTCACGGAATCCGGGTCGTCGACGATCTGAACAACGAGATATTCGACGAGATCGGCGATGCGATCTGAGAGCATTGCCTCACCCTCGAGCTGTGCAGCGTCAACCTCAGGCACGATTTACTCCTCGGCGCCCTCAGCGGCCTCAGCGGCAGCCTTAGCGGCCTCGGCCTCTTTGGCGAGCTGCTTCTTGGACTTCTTGACGACGGTCTCGGTCTTCTCGCCCTCGTTGGCGGCCTTGACCAGAGCGGCGACGGCGTCGGTGAGCTGAGCGCCCTTGGACTGCCAGTCGGCGATCTTCTCGAGGTCGAGGTTGATGGTCTTGGGGGCGGTCATCGGGTTGTAGCGGCCAACCTCCTCGATGATACGACCGTCACGCGGGGCGCGGGAATCGGCGACGACGACACGGTAGTACGGACGCTTCTTAGCGCCGTGACGAGCAAGGCGAATCTTGACTGCCAAAGGAAACTCCTCCAACCAAGCAGCTTTAGGCTGCAACTACAAACAAACAGTTGAACATAATACGCCATCGACGCGGGCAGGTGAAGTCCGTGAGACCAACTTCTTCGGTGTAGTCGAGGGCAAATCCATATCTTAGACAAGAATTCGGGATTTGCAAGCACATACACGCACCCCACATGAGCTGCGCGGTATACTCATGACATGGAAAGACGCGAACATACATACGGTTATGAGGATGCCATGGGCGTCACGCCGCCTCCCTGGACGGGTCCGGCGGTGGGTCTGATGGACCTTGATGCGTTTTTTGCGAGCGTGGAGATGCTCGATCATCCCGAATGGCGCGGAAAGCCGCTCATCGTGGGCGGAGACGCCGATTCGCGTGGCGTCGTGTCCACGTGTTCGTATGAGGCACGTCGCTTTGGCGTGCACTCTGCCATGGCCTCGGCCGAGGCGCGGCGCTTGTGCCCGCAAGCCATTTGGACGCACGGGCACTTTGATCGCTACCGCGAGGTGAGCGCGCACGTTATGGCGATTCTCGCCGACGAGACCCCGCGCGTTGAGCGCGTATCCATCGACGAAGCCTTCATCGATATCACACCGGGTCGCTTTGCGCCCGAAGACCCGCTGCTGGTTGCGCGGCGTATAAGCGATCGCGTGGCAGAGCTGGGAGTGACGTGCTCCATTGGCGTGGGCTGCAACAAGACGGTCGCAAAGATCGCAAGCGAGCGGGATAAGCCGTTTGGGCTGACCATCGTGCGCCCCGGAACCGAGCAGCGCTTTTTGGCCGCGCTGCCGGTATCTGCCATGAGCGGCATCGGGCGCTCGGCCGAGGAGCGACTGCGCCGTATGCGCATCTACACCCTCGGCGAGCTATCACGTGCACCGAAATCCACCTTGGCCTCTATTTTTGGCGTCAACGGCGAACGCATGCGCCAGCGTGCGCAAGGACTCGAAATCTCTGAAGTCACGAGTCTCGATGAAGAGCGCGAGGTCAAATCGGTCAGCAATGAACGCACCTTTGCTAAAGATTTGACTGAGCGTGGGGATATTGAGGCGGCGATTGCGCTGCTGGGCGAGTCAGTGGGACGCCGCCTGCGCCGTCAGGGACTAACGGGCGCCACGGTGACGCTCAAGCTCAAGTATTCGTATGGAAACGGTCGCTCGGCACAGCGCCGGCTGCCTCATCCGACCGACGATGAGAACATCTTCGTGGCGGTTGCACTCGAACTGCTCGACAACATCTGGCAGGAAGGAATGCACGTGCGCTTAGCAGGCATCGGCATGAGCGACTTTGACCATCAGGGCGGCATCCAGACTGACCTGTTCTGCGAAGTCGACGACCGCGGAGCCCAATCGAGCGACCGTCGCGACCTCTCGGTAGCTATCGACGCCGTCCGAGACAAGTTCGGCGACACCGCCCTATCCTTCGGCCGCCAATCCCGCTTCGACGATTAGTCCCTAAGGCAAAAAAGCCGGGCAGCTGCGAATGATTATTCTAGGACGGGGATTTTTTAATCATTTGGAGCGTCATTTCGCCCTTTGAATGATATTGGTCCCAATTCCCGTCAGACGCGAAATCTGGTCAATCGTAAACCCCCGATGCCTCAACACTGCCAGAAGACGATTTCGCTCTGATTTCGGCAAAGTTTTAAGCTGATAAGGCTCATGCGGAGCCAAAAGAGCCCGGGCAACTTCCAGCGCATCCATATCGGAGATATGCTTACCTTCGGGCATAAAATAGGGATTAGGCTTGCCGTCGGTACTCGAAAGATAAAACGCTTCCGTACCCCCAAACAGATTGAGAATACCTTCACAATCACAAATTTCGGGATGAGAGAAATACTCATGGAAGCTGCTCCAGCGATACAGAGGAGCAGAAGAAATACCTGCTTTTGCAGGATTGT
>CABRFW010000104.1 GCA_902470265.1 uncultured Collinsella sp. | reverse complement strand
TGGTGGGGACCACGTTGTTCTTGTCCAGGATGGCGTTCTCAACACGGGCGCCGCTCTTGATGATGCAGCTCTGGTTGATGATCGAGTTGGTCACCGAGGCGCCTTCCTCGACCACGACGCCGCGCGACAGGATCGAGTTGCGCACGGTGCCCTTGATGATGCAGCCGGCCGAGATAATCGAGTTGCAGGCGTGGCTACCGGTCGCATAGCGCGAAGGCGGCACGTCGTGAGCCTTGGTCAGGATCGGGCGCTCGGGATCGAAGAGCTGGTCGGCGACGGTCTGGTCGAGCAGGTCCATGCTGCGGCGATACAGTGATTTCTCGCTAAATACGCCCACGACCTCGCCCTTGTACTCGTAGCTGCACACGTCGATGTTGCCAAAGTCGCCCTGGAGTGCCTCGAGCAGGTCAAGATAGTCGGCGGCCTGGTAGTGGTCGATAATCTCGAGCAGCGTCTCGCGGTTGACGATGCAGCAGTCCATGGAGGCGTTGTCGCCGTACACGACGCCGGCGCTCACGCCCGTCAGGCGGCCGTTCTCGTTAATCTCGAGCTTGGTCTCGTCATCAACATTGCGCGTAGCCTTGCAGTACACCACGGTCATCTGGGCGCCAGAGTTCTCGTGCGCCTCGATGATGGTGTTGAGGTCCATGTTAAAGATGATGTTGGTGCCCATCATCACAACGTAGGGCTTGTCCGAGCGCTGGAACAGCGTCTTGTTGGAGATGATGTCGCGCAGCAGGAAGCGCATGCCGCCCTTGGTGGTGCCATACGCGTTGCCGGGCACCATGAACAGGCCGCCCTTCTTGCGGTCCAGGCCCCAGTCCTTGCCCGAGCCCACGTGGTCGATCAGCGAGCGATAGTTGCCCGGCATGACGACGCCGACGGTCTTAATGCCGGCATTCATCATGTTGGACAGCGGGAAGTCGATCAGGCGGTAGCGGCCCAAAAACGGAACGGACGCGATGGGGCGGTCCTTGAGCAGCACGCTGCCGTAGGACGAAGAGTAGTTAGCGGTGATATAACCGATGGCCTTGCGATTGATCATCGGATCATTCCCCCTTCCCGATAACGACGTCATTTCCAACGACGGCCGTATCCTTGGTGGTATCGACAGAGCCGAGCTTCACGCCCTCTTCGACCGTGGAGTTCTCGCCCAAAATAGCGCGGCAGATGTGCGCGCCGCTCTTAACGTGCGCACCCGGCAGCAGCACGGAGTCCTCGACCACGGCGCGCTCCTCGATGATGACATCGGTCGAAAGGATCGAGTGGCGAGCGGTGCCGTAGATCTTGCAGCCGTTGGAGACCAGGCAGTCGTCCAGGCGGCCGTCCGGGCCAATGTAGTGCGGCGGACGCGTGGTGATGTTGGACATGATGGGGAAGTGCTTGTCAAACAGATCGAACTCGGGGTTGTTGCCCAGCAGGTCCATCGAGGTCTCGTGGAAGCTGGCGATGGTGCCGACGTCCTTCCAAAAGCCGTGGAACTCGTAGCTGTAAAGGCGCTTGTTCTCGCCGAGCAGCTTGGGGATGATGTCCTTGCCAAAGTCGTGGCTCGAGCGCTGGTCCAGAGCGTCCTCCTTGAGCGCCTCGATCAGCACGTCGGCCGAGAAGATGTAGATGCCCATGGACGCGAGGTTCGAATCGGGCTTCTCGGGCTTCTCGGTAAACTTGGTGATGCGGCCGTCCTCGGGGTCGGTCGTCAGGATGCCAAAGCGGCTGGCCTCTTCCCACGGCACGGGCATAACGCTCACCGTGAGGTCAGCGTTGTTCTCAATGTGCGTCTTGAGCATCTTGCGGTAGTCCATGCGATACAGGTGATCGCCCGAAAGAATCAGGACGTACTTGGGGTCGTTGGCCTTGATGTAGTCGAGGTTCTGCGTGATGGCGTCTGCCGTACCCGCATACCAGGCGCCGCCGGTCTGCGTCTCGTACGGCGGCAGGATCGACACGCCGCCGTCGCGGCTGTCCAAATCCCACGCCTCGCCGGAGCCCACATAGGCATGCAGCAGGTAGGGGCGATACTGCGTCAGAACGCCCACCGTGTCGATGCCCGAGTTGGAGCAGTTGGAGAGCGAAAAGTCGATAATGCGGAACTTGCCACCAAAGCTAACCGCCGGCTTGGCGATCTTTTGGGTGAGTGCCCCCAATCGGCTGCCCTGTCCTCCTGCGAGGAGCATCGCGATACATTCTTTCTTACTCATCGATTTCTCCTTCTGTCATCGATGTTTCTAACCCATTAGCGGTGGGCGCGGCGCCTGGTCGCGCCCACCGAATAATGCCGTGCGGCAAAGGGAGCTCGCGCGCCTTCTTTACGCGTGCCAGATCTCGTCACGGTACTCGCGAATGGTGCGGTCGCTCGAGAACCAGCCAGAGGAGGCGGTGTTGAGCAGGGCCTTGCGGTTCCAGGTCTCCTGGTCGCCGTAGCTGCCGGTGAGCTTCTCCCATGCATCCACGTAGCTGCGGAAGTCCGCCATGACCAGGTCGGGGTCGTTGTTGTTCATGAGCTCGTTGTAGATGCTCTCGAAGTTGCCCGAAAGACCCGCAAAGGTGTTGTCCTTGAGCTCGTCCATCACGCGGCCCAGACGCTCGCGATCGTTGTTGAGGGTATCCCACGCAAAGTAGCTGTTGGATGCCCAGAGCTGCTCGACCTCGGGGGCGGTCAGGCCAAAGATGGCCTCGTTCTCGCGTCCGGCCAGATCGGCGATCTCGATGTTGGCGCCGTCGAGGGTGCCCAGCGTAATGGCGCCGTTCATCATGAGTTTCATGTTGGACGTGCCCGAGGCCTCCTTGCCGGCCGTGGAGATCTGCTCCGAGATCTCGGCGGCAGGGTAGATGAGCTGGGCGTTGCTCACGCGGAAGTTGGGGATAAAGCAGACCTTCATGACCTCGTTCACGCGGGCGTCGTTGTTGATGATGTCGGCCACGGAGTTAATAAGGCGGATGGTCTCCTTGGCAAAGGTGTAGCTCGAGGCAGCCTTGCCGCTAAAGATGAAGGTCGTCGGCGTCACGTGGAAGTTGGGATCGGCGATGCGACGGTTGTAGATGTCCATCACCTTCATGATGTTCATGAGCTGGCGCTTGTAGGCGTGGAAGCGCTTCACCTGAACGTCGAAGACGGTGTTGGGGTCGATGACCAGACCGGTCTCGGCCTTAACGTAGGCGGCCAGGCGCTCCTTGTTGGCGCGCTTGGAGGCACCCACGGCCTTCAGGAATTCGGTGTCGTCCTTAAACTCCTTGAGTTTCTCCAGCTCAAAGGCGTCCTTGAGCCAGCCATCGCCAATGGCCTCGGTCACGAGCTTGGCGTAGGTGGGGTTGGCCTCGGCAAAGAAGCGACGGTGCGAGATGCCATTGGTCTTGTTGTTGAACTTCTCGGGCGTCAGGGCATAGAAGTCCTTGAGCACGATGTTCTTGATGATGTCGGAGTGGATCTTGGCCACGCCGTTGACGCTGTGGCTGCAGATCACGGACAGGTTGGCCATGCGAATCTCGCCGTCCCACAGGATGGCGGTCTGACGCAGACGCTCCTGCCAGCCCTCCTGCGTGGTGTCGAACGACTCGTGCCAGCGACGGCTGATCTCGTCGATGATCTGGTACACGCGGGGGAGGAGCTTGGAGAACGTGCCGATGGGCCACTTCTCCAGGGCCTCGGGCAGGATGGTGTGGTTGGTGTAGCTCACGACCTGCGTCACGATGTTCCAGGCGTCGTCCCACTCGAGCTTCTTCTCGTCGATGAGGATACGCATGAGCTCGGGGCCGCACATGGCGGGGTGCGTGTCGTTAGTATGGATTGCCACAAACTGCGGAAGCAGCTCCCAGTTCTCGCCGTGCTCCTTCTCAAAGGTGTCGAGCAGGCTGTAGATGCCGGCCGAAACAAACAGGTACTCCTGCTTCAGGCGCAACAGACGGCCGTGCTCGCCGGCGTCGTTGGGGTAGAGGATGGCGCTGATGGCCTCGGCCTCGGCGCGCTCGGCATCGGCCTGGGCATAGTCGCCGCGGTTGAAGGCCTCAAGGTCAAAGTGCTCCTCGACCGGCTCGGCAGCCCAGACGCGCAGCTTGTTGACGGTCTCGCCGGCATAGCCCACCACGGGGATGTCGTAGGGGACAGCCAGGATATCCTGCGTGTCCACCGTGCGGTAGAACGTGCGGCCGTTCTCCTCAAAGCCCTCAACGTGACCACCAAACTTGATGGTTACGGCCTTGTCCTGACGACGGACCTCCCAGGGATAGCCGTGGGTGAGCCACTCGTCAGTGGCCTCGACCTGGCTGCCGTTGACGATCTCCTGCTTAAACAGGCCGTGGCGGTAGCGCATGCCGTTGCCGTAGCCGGCAATGCCCTCGGCTGCCATGGAATCCAGGAAGCATGCGGCCAGACGGCCCAGGCCACCGTTGCCCAGCGCCGGATCGGGCTCCTGGTTCTCGATGACGGACAGGTCAAAGCCCATGTCGTCGAGCGCCTCGGCGACCATGTCTCGCACGCCAAAGTTGAGCAGGTAGTTGTCGAGCAGGCGGCCGATCAAAAACTCAATCGAGAAGTAGTACACGCGCTTCTTGCCCTCGGCGGTGGCGCGGGCGTCGCTCTTGGTGGCAACGGTGCGGGCCTTCTCGGCCACGAGCTTGGCCAGGGCGTTAAAGCGGTCGAGGTCGCTGGCGGCTTCGACGCTCTTGCCGCTGATGCTCATGACGGCATCGCGATAGAGCTCGGTAAACTCCTGCTTGTTGTCGAAGATCTTATTCATACGTTCCTTTCCCCCGGGGATGTTTCTCCCGGAACGGTTATGACATGTATCCTACGCCCCGGCGGGGCGGGTAATTACAGTGGTAACGCCTTTGTTACGCTTTCTTGGCAGGAGCCTTAACAGCGGCTACCTTGGCCTTGGGAGCAGCCTTTTTGGCCGTGGTGGACTTGGCCGTAGCCTTGGCAGCGGGCTTCACAGCCTTCACCTTAGCCGGAGCCTTCTTAGCAGCCGCGGGCTTGGGCTTTACCGTGGACGTACGCTTGCGCGTCGCCTTCTTGGGCTTCTCGACCACGGGCGGCTTATAGCTGCTGGGACCGCGGCGCTTAAGCACCACGCCTGCCAGGCCGGGCACCTTCATCTCAATGGAGTCCATCTGCCCGTTCCAGGGATAGGGCTCGCTCGAGCAGGTGTAGGGCTCCTCACCTGCGTATCCACTGCCACCAAACTCGGGACGGTCGGAGTCAAAGATGACCTCCCAGTCGCCCTCGCGCGGCACGCCCACGCGGAAGCTCTCGTAGCTCGCCGGATCAAAGTTGATTAAGATCACCAGGTCGTCATCGACGTCCTCGCCCTGGCGTACAAAGCTCACGATGGACTGCTTGGAGTTGTCCGCGTCGATCCAGGTAAAGCCGTCGTCGGTGTAGCCGCGCTCATACAGGGCGGGCTCGGCGGTGTACAGGTGGTTGAGCGCCTTGATAAACGCCTGATGATGACGGTGGGTCTCGTACTCCTCGGTCAGGAACCACTGGATGGACTCGTAGTAGCGCCACTCAATAAACTGGCCGATCTCGTTGCCCATAAAGTTGAGCTTGGCACCGGGGTGCGTCATCTGGTAGAAGGCCAGCGTGCGCAGGCCGGCAAACTGGCGCCACCAGTCGCCCGGCATGCGGCCGATCAGCGAGCACTTGCCGTGCACGACCTCGTCGTGGCTCAGCGGGCAAATAAAGTTCTCGGTAAAGGCATACATGATGGAGAACGTGAGCAGCCCGTGGTTGCCGGGGCGCCACGGAAAATCGGTCTGCATGTAGTGCAGGGTGTCGTTCATCCAGCCCATGTCCCACTTGTAGTGGAAGCCCAGGCCGCCGTCCTGCGGCGGATAGGTCACGAGCGGCCACGCGGTGGACTCCTCGGCCATCATCATCACGTCGGGGAAGTGGGCCTCCACGGCGCAGTTGACCTGGCGGATAAACGCGCTGGCGTCCAGGTCCTCCTCGGTTCCGTATTTGTTGAACTTCTTTTGGCCCGGATCGTCGATGCCAAAGTTGAGGTACAGCATGCTGGACACGCCGTCCATGCGAATGCCGTCCACATGGAAGTTCTCGAGCCAGTACAGCACGTTAGAGACCAGGAAGGAGCAGAT
>CABRFW010000103.1 GCA_902470265.1 uncultured Collinsella sp. | reverse complement strand
GGATACCCGGAACCGGGACGTTCTCGCCCTTGACGATGGACTCGTAGGTCTTGACACGGCCCACGGTATCGTCGGACTTGACGGTCAGGATCTCCTGCAGGACGTTGGAAGCACCGTAAGCGTACAGTGCCCAAACTTCCATCTCGCCGAAGCGCTGGCCGCCGAACTGAGCCTTGCCGCCCAGAGGCTGCTGGGTAACCAGGCTGTAAGGGCCGGTCGAACGGGCGTGGATCTTGTCGTCGACCATGTGGCCGAGCTTGAGGATGTAGGACGTACCCACGGTAATGGGCTCGCGGAACTCCTCGCCGGTGCGGCCGTCGAACAGGCGGGTCTTGCCGCGCTCGTCAAGCTGGGTGACGAACTCGGGGCGCATGTGATCGCCAAAGGCAGCGGTGGCCTTGTTGAGCATGTTCTTGTTGGCACGACGGATGACCTCGGCGATTTCGTCCTCCTTGGCGCCGTCGAAGACGGGCGTCGCGGTGAAGAACGGACCGGGGACGTACTTGTCGGAGTCGGCCTGCTCGGTATCCCAACCGCAGGCAGCAGCCCAGCCAAGGTGGCACTCGAGCAGCTGGCCGACGTTCATACGCGAAGGAACGCCCAGCGGGTTGAGGATAACGTCGATCGGGGTACCGTCAGTCATGTAGGGCATGTCCTCGACCGGCAGAACGTTGCAGATAACACCCTTGTTGCCGTGGCGGCCGGCGATCTTATCGCCCTGCTGGATCTTACGACGCTGGGCGACGTAGACGCGCACCTGCTCGTTGACGCCGGGGGCCAGATCGTCGCCGTTCTCGCGGCTAAAGCGGACAACGTCGATGACGCGGCCGTAAGCGCCGTGAGGCATCTTAAGGGAGGTGTCGCGAACGTCGTGGGCCTTGGCACCAAAGATGGCGCGCAGCAGGCGCTCCTCGGCGGTCAGAGCGCTCTCGCCCTTAGGCGTGACCTTGCCGACCAGGATGTCGCCAGGGCCGACCTCGGCGCCGATGCGGATGATGCCGTCCTCGTCGAGGTTGGCAAGCATGTCCTCGGAGAGGTTCGGGATCTCGCGGGTGATCTCCTCGGGACCGAGCTTGGTGTCGCGGGCGTCGATCTCGTGACGGGTGATGTTGATGGTCGTCAGCAGGTCCTCGGCCACCAGGCGCTCGGACACGACGATACCGTCCTCGTAGTTGAAGCCTTCCCACGGCATGTATGCCACGGTGAGGTTCTGACCCAGTGCGAGCTCGCCATGATCGGTCGAAGGACCGTCGGCCAGGGGCTCGCCCTGCTCAACGGTGTCACCGACGCGCACGAGCGGACGGTGGTTGATGCAGGTGGACTGGTTGGAGCGCTGGTACTTGGCCAGGTGATACTCGTCCATGCCGCCGGCATGCTTGACGATGATCTTGGCGGCGTCGGCAAAGATGACCTCGCCGGCGTTCTTGGCCAGGGTGACCTCGCCGGAGTCCAGAGCGGCGCGACGCTCCATGCCGGTACCGACATAGGGAGCGGCGGGGTGAACCAGCGGCACGGCCTGACGCTGCATGTTGGCGCCCATGAGCGTACGCTTAGCGTCGTCGTGCTCAAGGAACGGAATCAGCGTGGCTGCGACGGAGAGCATCTGACGCGGCGAGACGTCCATGTAGTCGACGTCCTCGACAGGCACGTCGGCGGGAGCGCCGAAGGAGCCGTCGAAGTCGCGGGTACGGGCGATCACGGTGTGCGGACGGACGATCTTGCCCTCGGCATCGGTCGTGATGAACTCGTTGGTCTTGGGATCGAGCGGCGTGTTGGCCGGCGCGATGACGTGCTTCTCTTCCTCGTCAGCGGTCATCCAGTCGATCTGGTCGGTGGCAACGCCGTTCTCGACGCGACGGAACGGAGCCTCGATGAAGCCGTACTCGTTGACGCGGGCGTAGAGGGCGAGCGAGCCGATCAGGCCGATGTTGGGGCCTTCAGGGGTCTCGATCGGGCACATGCGGCTGTAGTGCGAGTTGTGAACGTCGCGGACGGCCGTCGGCACGTTGGTGCGGCGGCTGGAGCCGGACTTGTGGCCGGCAAGACCGCCAGGGCCGAGTGCGGACAGACGGCGCTTGTGGGTCAGACCGGTCAGGGGGTTCGCCTGGTCCATGAACTGCGAGAGCTGCGAGGAACCGAAGAACTCCTTGATGGAGGCCACGATCGGACGGATGTTGATGAGCGACTGCGGGGTAATCTCGTCGATGTCCTGGGAGCTCATGCGCTCACGGACGACGCGCTCCATACGGCTCATGCCGATACGGAACTGGTTGGCGACGAGCTCGCCGACGGTGCGGATGCGGCGGTTGCCAAAGTGGTCGATGTCGTCGACCTTGAAGCCCTGCTCGCCGGCAGCGAGGGACAGCAGGTAGCGCAGCGTCGCGACGATATCCTCGTCGGTGAGCACCGTGACCTCTTCCTCGGTGGTGAGGTTGAGCTTCTTGTTGACCTTGTAACGACCGACGCGGGCCAGATCGTAGCGCTGCGGGTTAAAGAGCAGGCCCTCGAGCAGGCTGCGGGAAGCGTCCACGGTGGGAGGCTCGCCCGGGCGCAGGCGACGGTAGATCTCGATAAGGGCATCCTCGCGGGTGAGGGCGGTGTCGCGCTCCAGGGTGCGCTTGATCACATCGGAGTTGCCGAGCAGCTCGATGATGTCGTCGTTGGTGACGGCGATGCCAAGGGCGCGCAGGAACATCGTGGCGCTCTGCTTACGCTTACGGTCGATGGAGACCATGAGCTGGTCGCGCTTGTCGACCTCAAACTCGAGCCAGGCACCGCGGGACGGGATGATCTGGGCCTTGTAGATCTGCTTGCCCGAATCCATCTCGGAGCTGTAGTACACACCCGGGGAACGGACGAGCTGCGAAACGACGATACGCTCGGTACCGTTGATGATGAAGGTGCCCTGATCGGTCATCATGGGGAAGTCGCCCATAAAGACGAGCTGCTCCTTGATCTCGCCGGTCTCCTTGTTGGTGAGACGGACGTCGGTCAGAAGCGGAGCCTGATAGGTCATATCCTTCTCGCGGCACTCCTCGACGGTGTGCGCGGGGTCGCCGAACTGATGCTCGCCGAAGGTAACCTCGAGAACATGGTTCTGACTCTGGATGGGGCTGGATTCCTTGAACGCCTCACGAAGGCCCTCGTCCTTAAAACGCTCAAAGGATTCCCTTTGAACAGAGATAAGGTTGGGGAGCTCCATGGCCTCCGGGATTTTCCCGAAGCTGACGCGCTTGCGCTCAGTGGCAGTGTATGCGTAGGTCACCAGGTTTTTCCTCCTTCACGGAAATGCTCGGTGGGTTGGCGAGGCATAGCTTCGCCAGTTATCGCAACCTAATAGTTTATCAGGTACCGACCGTTGGGCAAGAAAAGCCTTGACGCGATTGAGTTTTTGGAGTAGCAAAGTTTTTCGGCAGAAAACACGCAGGTAGATGTATGTGTATCGAACATCTGTTCATATATTTTCTGTGAACAGAGAGCCGGCAATCGCAGCTCTTATAAAAAACGGGCGCGAACCGAAGTCCGCGCGCGTAAATGTCGATGCCCGAAGGCTTACTTGCGCATCAATCCGCCGCGCTCGTCGATGGCGTCCCAGAAGGCATCGGCAAAGCGAGAATCGCTTGCGGCCATGAGGGCGTTGGTTGCCATCCAGCCAGACGGGGTGCCGGTGTCGTAGCCCGACAGCGGGTCGATAACGACAGCGTACATAGCCTCGCGGTCGAGCGAGCGGGCCATGGCGTCGGTGAGCTGAATCTCGCCGCCCTTGCCGGCCTGCTGATCAGCGAGCAGGTCCATGACCAGCGGGCTCAGCAGATAACGGCCGACAATGTACAGGTTGGACGGAGCCGCCTCGGGAGCGGGCTTCTCGACCAGACCGCCGATGCGCCAGACAGCGCCCGGCTCTGCATCGGCAACGTCCTCGGCGCCCTCGAGCGAACCGACGCGCTCGCCGGCGATAACGCCGTAGCGGCTGACTTCCTCGGGCGAGCAAGCAGCGACGGCGATAACCGAAGCCCCACCGTGCTCCTTGGAAACGGCGAGCATCTTGTCGCAGATGTCGCGGTTAGGCACAACGTAGTCGCCCAGAAGAACCAGGAAGTTCTCCCCTGCCACGGCGTCGGCAGCAGAGCGGATAGCATGGCCGAGGCCCTTGGGCTCGTACTGATAACGGAAGTCGACCGGCATACCGCCAGCGTGGGCGACGGCATCGGCATAGGCGTTCTTGCCGCGCTCGCGCAGCAGGTTCTCGAGCGAGCGATCGGGCTGGAAGTAGTTCAGCAGCTCAGGCTTGCCGGGAGAAGTAACGATGATGGCATCGTCGACCTCCTCGGGGTCGAGCGCCTCCTCAACGACATACTGAATGACGGGCTTGTCGAGCACCGGCAGCATCTCTTTGGGCGTGCACTTGGTGCCAGGCAGAAAACGCGTGCCAAGACCGGCGGCGGGGATGATTGCCTTCATGTTATTCAAAGATCCTTTCGCAGGCGCAAAAGCGCCCCATGCGTGCGGCACACAGCCGCAGACCAAATTGCGATACCCAAGCATCTTACCGCTGGAACTATATGTCGCTACAAGGCAGAGACAATTCTTCAGCAGGTCAACGCAAATTATTGCTCGAATGGTGCAATTTTATTGCCCAACGGCAGGGCGCCCGATACGACGCAAATCACAGAACATGGCAGTTAGAGCAACCGATGTCGAGGGACCGAAAAACAAAAAAGACGGGGCTCGCAATGCGAACCCCGTCTGCAAAGAAATCTGACGAGAAAGCCTGATTACTTGAGGGTGACAGCAGCGCCAGCAGCCTCGAGCTTCTCCTTGGCAGCCTCGGCGTCCTCCTTCTTGGCACCCTCGAGAACAGCCTTGGGAGCGCCCTCGACGACCTCCTTGGCCTCCTTCAGGCCAAGGTTGGTGAGCTCACGGACGGCCTTGATGACCTGGATCTTGTTGTCGCCGAAGCCCTCGAGCACGACGTCAAACTCGGTCTTCTCCTCGGCCTCAGCAGCGCCAGCAGCGGGAGCGGCGACAACAGCGGCAGGAGCAGCGGCGGAAACGCCGAAGGTGTCCTCGATAGCCTTGACGAGCTCGGAAGCCTCGAGAAGGGTCATTTCCTTAAGAGCATCGATGATCTCATCGGTGGTAAGCTTAGCCATTTCTAAGTCCTTTCGGTTTCCGTGTCTGTGCACGGAGATCAGTTAAAACACAGCGCGAATGCGCCAGGGGTGCGGCGTTGCCGCCGCGGGTGAAAACAGCAACTAGGCTGCCTTCTGCTCGGAGACCTGCTGGATCGAACGAGCGAGACCAGAGGAAACGCCGTTGACGCAGACAGCGATGTCGCGAGCGAAACCGGAGATGAGACCGGCGATCTGGCCGAGAAGCTGATCCTTGGTGGGCAGCTCGGCGATAGCCTTAACATCATCAGCGGAAACGGCCTTGCCGTCGGAGATACCGCCCTTGATCTCAAGGACGCCCTTGGACTTAGCGGAGAAGTCCTTAAGGGCCTTAGCGGCCTCGACCGGCTCGGACTCGTAGAACACATAAGCGACGGGGCCGGCGAGGATCTCGTCGAGCTCGGGCTGCTCCTGGTTCTTGAGAGCGATCTTGACCAGGTTGTTCTTGTAGACCTTCATCTCGGCGCCGCACTCGCGAAGCTGATGACGCAGCTCCTGAGCCTGCTTAACCGTCAGACCGTTGTAGTTGACGACGAACAGACCGGCGTTCTCGGCGATACGGGACTCGATCTCTGCAACCTTGTCGATTTTGTACTGCTGGGGCATGAATTACACCTCCTCGAATTCTTTCCGGGCACGGTCCGCCACAAGGACGTGACGGGGGCATGTCCAAAAAGAAAGCCCCCGCGCTGCATGAGCGACGGGGGCGAGAAGACATATCTACTCGACCACCTCGGCTGGCGGGAAGTCCCATTAAGCTCGCGGGTAAGACCCGTTTGCGCCGGCTGTCTCTGGCAGCGGATTCGTGCGTGAACCGAAAGTATTATGGCGGGGACCCCGGCGTCGGTCAACGGAAAACCGGGCTGCACACAATTCCACCATCCGGCCGCGCCGCCGAAGGCCGGGCGCAAGGTTTTCGCTCGGTCAGGTCCTGGG
>CABRFW010000102.1 GCA_902470265.1 uncultured Collinsella sp. | reverse complement strand
GCCCGTGGGTTATACCCTAAGAGCAAACCACCCTTTTTAAGGGTGGTTCTGATTAGGGCTTTGCCCGGCCAGCTCTTTTTGATTTAAAATACCTGCTCAGTTGTGATTTGTGGTGCTGGGAGGCGCTTGTGGGCAAGGCGAAGGCTAAAGCGAAGAAAAAGACGACGGGGGCGCGGGCTAAGCGTGACCGTCGTCGGAAGCTCGCGACCGAAGCGCCCGTGTCTGCCGAGGAGCTGTTGGCGAGCGTACCGGGGCTCGATGCGCTGCAGGATGTTCCGGCGTTTGATGACCTGCCGGTCGATGAAGCCCAGCAGACTGCCTTTGATGATTTCTGCGCACATGCCGAGGAGCCCGAGCAGATGCAGCTTGGCGTCGTGGTGCGCTTGGATCGCGGGTTTCCGCTGGTGGCGACTGCCAACGATACCTTCCGCGCCGAGCATGCCGTGGGGTTTGCCAAGTCGCGCGGCGAGGACGAGGTCCTGCTGCCTGCCGTGGGCGACCGTGTGGCGGTGCGCCGCGCTCCCGGGCACGATATGGGCGTGATTGAGTGCGTGCTGCCGCGCCGTACGAGCTTTGAGCGTTGGCGCGGCCGTGCCCGCGGAGAGCGCCAGGTGCTCTGCTCCAACGTGGATAGCGTGCTAATCGTGCAGGCGCTCGGTGCCGGCGAGGTACTGCTCGACCGCGTGGCGCGTTCGCTGGTGTTGGCGCTCGACTGCGATGCCGAGCCGGTGGTGGTGCTCACCAAAGCTGACCGCTGCGATGCCGAGGAGCTCGAGCGCGATCTGGACCGCGTGCGCCGCCTGGTGGGTCCGGACGTGCGCGTGATCGTTACGTCCTCTGCCGAGGGCCGCGGCCTAGACGAGGTCCGTGCCTGCGTGCCTGCCGGGAGCTGCGCCATGATTCTGGGCGAGTCGGGTGCCGGCAAGTCGACGCTGCTCAATGCACTGCTGGGCCACGATACGTTGGCGACCGGCGGTGTGCGCGAACGCGACGACCAGGGCCGTCACACTACCGTCGCGCGCGTGATGGTGGCGCTGCCGGGCGACGCCGGTGTGATCGCCGATGCCCCGGGCCTGCGCAGCCTACCGCTCGTGGGTCACGAGCGGGGTCTGGCGCGCGCCTTCCCCGAGATTGTCGAGGCATCGCGCGCGTGCCGGTTTGGCGATTGCACGCATACCCATGAGCCGGGCTGCGCCGTTCGCGAGGCCGAGGACGCCGGGCAGATCGACAGTCTGCGTCTGGAAACGTTCCAAAACTTGGCGTCATCCATGCGCGTGAGCGCTCAAATGCTCGATCCCGATGTCCATCTGTAATTGATTTTTCCTATGACAGCCGTCTCCCAACTGTTCGGGAGACGGCTTTTTTGCTGCGGAAAAGCCTCGAAATATGCAGTTTGCTGACGTGCTGACCAAAACCTTGCCACGAGCTTGACGGGCTGGTCAGCTTTTGGTTAGCGATTGGTTTGACATCGAAAACCAAGATCGCGATTGCGCCGCTTTGCACTCTGACCGCCCAGACAATGGTGGTACGGGCATTCGCCCGGCACTGCCATGAGAGGAGCGGCCGTGAACAAGAGCAAGCGCATCGCCATCAGTCTGGTCGCGGGCGTGCTCGCTGCTCTGCTCTGCATGGTTTACGGCTCGTCGATCCGCTCGCAAGCCGAACAGGTCCAGGCTGAGACCTTGGCCAAGTATGGTGGCGATCGCGTCGAGGTATGCGTCGCGGCGCGCGATATCGATGTGGGCGAGACCCTCGATGAGACCAATGTCATAACCCAGGAATGGCTGACGAGTTTGCTGCCGCGTGACGCGGCGACCGAGCTGCGCCAGGTACGCGGCGACGTGACGACTTCACGTATTCCCAAAAACGCCGTGATCTGCAATGTCTACACCAAGGCCGAGAGCCACAAGCTCGAGGTGCCTAAGGGCAAAGTCGCCGTTTCGGTGGCGGTCGATGCCGAGCACTCGGTCGGCGGCGCCACGGGCGTGGGCAGCTACGTGGATGTGTATGTGCAAAAAGACGGCGTAACCGATCGGCTGTGCGGCGCGTACGTGATCGATACCAGTGAGGATTCCGGTGCCACGCGCGAGGGCAAGATCGAATGGGTGACGCTGGCGGCTGACCCCGAAGACGTCAAGGAACTGCTGGGAGCCTCGGGCAAGGGAACGGTCAGCTTGACGATTCCCGCCACGGCGCGCGGCAAAAAGAGCGGAGGCGACGAGTGATGAAGGCGATCTGGCTTGCGTGCTGCGCGTGCGGCGATTACGGGCTGTTGCAGCGGGAAGTCGAGGGCCGTGATGCGGGTGCACAGGTGCTTCGCGTGGGTGACCTGGACGGGCTGATTTCCATGGCGCGGGCGTTTCCGTCGCGCCGCGGGGCTGCCATCATCGCGGCGTCTCTGTTTGATATCGAAGATGTGCGCAAGACTGTTGCGCGCCTGACGGCCGAAGGCCGCGTGAGTCGCGTGGTCGTGTTGATAGAAGCACTCGATCCGTCGGATATCGAGGGGCTGTTTCGCGCAGGGGCGACCGAGGTCATCGCTGCGCACAGTATATGCGGCAACGGGCGCGCGGGCGAGGGAGCGGTTGATTCCGATCGGCGCATGACGATTGAGCCCGATGCTTTTGTTGATAGGGAACCCGGGGCGCCTCGCGCTACAAGAGGCCCGCGTGTTGATGATTATGGAAAAGCGGAAGCCGAGCATGGTCGGCGCCCCCGGAACCCCCTTGTATACGATGACGCTGGAGGGCCGGCGCAGCATGCTGGCGACTCCCCGGCTGTAGATTTGGGATACGTGCACGGCGTGAATCTGGCGGATGAACTCGACGAAGTTGAGGGCTTTGCCGGGTGCGGCGAGTTGTCGCTGATGCAGCATGAGCAGATTGCGCAGAACGAGCCTGCCTCGCAGACCGAACAAGCTGCCATGCCGGCTTGGACGCAGCGTGTGGTTGCGGCGGGGGAGACGGGGACGCTGTCACCGACGCCCGCCCCGCCGCCTCCGATGCCGCCGGCAGACGCTGCCGCTTCGCCGCACCGAGCTCCGGTCATCTGCGCCATTTCGGGTTCGGGCGGTTGCGGCAAGTCGACGATCGTTGCCACCATGGCACACACATCGTCGCTGTTGGGCTTGCGTGCCGCCGTGCTCGACCTGGACCTGATGTTTGGAAACCTTTACGACTTGTTAGGCGTCGATGCTCCGCGCGATATGGCGGCACTTATCGAGCCGTCGGCGGCGGGCGCGCTCGCCGAGCCAGATATCGTAGCCGCATCGATGCGCGTGGCGCCGGGCGTTACGCTCTGGGGTCCCGTCGCGGCGCCCGAGCAAGCCGAGCTCATGGCACGTCCGGTGGAGCTACTGCTTGATGTTCTGCGTCGCGAATCCGACGTGGTCTTTGTCGACACCTCGGTCTTTTGGGGTGATGCCGTGGCGGCTGCGGTGGCGGCGAGCGACCGCTGCCTGGTCGTTGGCGATGCGGCGGTGTCGTCCGCGACATCGGCGTCGCGCGTCATTGAACTGGCAAGTCGAGTAGGTGTGCCGCGCACGCGCATGAGCGCCGTGTTCAACCGGTTCGGTGCGCGCGGGGCAGACGAGGACGTCGCCATGCGCTTTGAGATTGCCTGTGCGTTGAGCTCCAAGATTCATATCGCCGATGGCGGGCAGGATCTCGCCGCGCTCATGGCGTTTGGACGCGCTGACGAGGCAGTGGGGCAGACCAGCGCTTTTGCGACCAGCGTGCGCGAGGCCACGCGCGAGATGCTCGTGGAACTGGGGTGCGCCGTCGGCCCTTGGAGCGATATGGTCGCCGACCGTGCAACGCGCACCGAACGCCCGCGTATCCGCCTTCCCTGGTCGCGCGAGGGTGATCAGCGATGAGCCTGCAAACGAGGATTAAGGCTGCCGGCGCTGCAGCGGGGGCAGCGCCTGTAGATGCGGGGCGTCGCCGCGCGGTGAAACGACGCACCAAGCGCGCCGTGATGGACCGCATGGGTTACGACGAAGTGGCGCGTATCAGCGCCTATATCGACCCGGCACTTGCCCGCTCGGAATTGCGTCCCGCGGTGGAGGCGGCGCTCAATGTCGAGGAGCCGACTGATCTCGCGACGACCGAGCGCGAGACCATCATCGACGAGATTTTGGATGACGTGGTGGGCCTGGGGCCGTTGCAGCCGCTCATCGAGGACGACACCGTTACCGAGATCATGATCAACGGCTGCCGCTCGGCTTTCTTTGAACGCGGCGGCGTCTTGCACCCCATCGAGCATGCGTTTGAGGATGATGAGCAGATCCGTGTGCTTATCGACCGCATCATCTCGCCACTTGGCCGCCGTATCGACGAGCGCAGCCCCATCGTCAACGCCCGCCTCAAAACGGGCTATCGCGTCAACGCGGTGATTCCGCCTGTGGCGATTGACGGACCGATTCTCACCATCCGAAAGTTCTCGGACCGTATCTGCTCGCTGGACGAGCTTGTGGGGCTGGGGTCGCTGCCGCTTTGGTATGCGCAGCTGCTGTCGTGCGCGGTGTCGCTGCGACAGGACCTGGCGGTTGCGGGAGGCACGGGGTCTGGTAAGACCACCCTGCTCAACGCGTTGTCATGCGAGATTTCCACCGGCGAGCGCATCGTGACGATCGAGGACTCTGCCGAGCTCAAGTTTGCGCATCATCCGCACGTGGTGCGCCTAGAGGCGCGCGAGGCTTCAATTGAGGGCGAGGGCGCGGTGACGATCCGCGACCTGGTGACCAATGCCCTGCGCATGCGCCCCGACCGCATCGTGGTGGGCGAGGTGCGCGGTGCCGAGTGCTGCGACATGTTGCAGGCCATGAACACGGGCCACGATGGGTCGCTCACCACACTTCATGCGGGTTCAGAACAGGAGACCGTGGTGCGTCTGACGTTGCTTGCACGTTATGGCATCGATCTGCCGAGCGAGCTCATCGAGGAGCAGATTGCCATGGCGCTCGACGGCATCGTGATGTCCGAGCGCCACGCCGATGGCAGGCGTTTCGTCTCCTCGTATTCGGGGGTGCGTCGCGCCGCGTCGGGCGGCGTAGAACTCGAGCGCTATGTGACGTTCGATGCCGCCGAGCGCACCTGGAAGCTTGACCGCGAGCCGCCGTTTATCGCAGAAGGCCTGCGGTCGGGGACGCTCACACAAGAGGAGGTGGACGAATGGAGGTCGCTGTGCCCCTCGTCGTAGGGGGTTTGGCAGGGTTTTCTGTTGCGACGGCGTGCGGGGCGGAACCTCGTGTGCCGCAGGTACCGCCGGCGGAGCTGGCGCGTCAGGCGCTCGAGACGGTGGCAGAGAAGCTGCCGCGTGAGCTGGTGGAAAACGATCTGCTGAAAAAGATCGCCCGTTCGTGGGCATCGCTGGCTCCGGCGCATCGCTTTGGCCTCGTGATTGAAGATGCTTCGGGGCGTTTGGCGTTTCTGCTGCTATCGAGCGGTGTCTGCTGCGTTTTACTAACGATGGTGTCGTTATCGCCCCTCGGATTTGCCTTGGGACTTGTTGCTCCGATTGCCGTTGGCGCCGCTCGGGATGGCTTTGAGAGCCGGCGCGAGCAACACGATGCAGAAGAGGCCATGCCCGAGGCGTTTACCGCACTTTCCATGTCGCTTGCCTCGGGACATTCGCTGGCCCAGGGCATGCGCTTTGTGGGCGCTCATGCGCAAGAGCCGGTACATACCGAGTTTTTGCGGGTAGCGGCGGCGATCGATTGCGGCATCTCGGCGACCGACGCGCTCGATGACTTGCTCGTGCGCATCGACGCCCCCGGTCTTTCGCTTGTGACCTTGGCGCTTAAGGTGTCTCAGCGCACCGGTGCTCCGCTTGCCGACTTACTGTCCGAGGCGTCGAGCATGGTGGGGGAGCGCATTGAGCTCAAGCGCCGCCTGGATGTTAAGACGTCGCAGGCTCGCATGTCTGCGCATATGGTCGCGGCGATGCCGGCGGGCATGTGCGCGGTGTTGGCGCTGCTTTCGGCAGATTTTCGTCGCGGTCTTGCGACGCCTGCCGGCGCGGGCGCTGTGGTGCTGGGTCTTGCCCTCAACGCCGTTGCCCTGGTGGTTATCCGGCGCATTATGCGGGTGGAGCTATGAGCGCCCCGGTTGCAGTTGCGGCTTGCCTGTGCGCTCTGAGTGTATTTGCCGCGACGGGT
>CABRFW010000101.1 GCA_902470265.1 uncultured Collinsella sp. | reverse complement strand
CCCCAAGCTGGGCCTACGCCAACCCCCTGCCGGCGCTCGCCAGCCTTGGACGTCATGCACTCCCCTTTTATCTGCTACATCAGCCCATCATACTGGGCATTTTGGAGCTCGCCTACTCGGTGCGATAACGCTCGAGCCGCGGTGCGACACGAGCCGGCAGTTTCGCCACAATACGAACGCCATCCTCAAGATATTCCTCATGCAAAAGGGTCCCCTGCTCATGCACGAGTGTAATGAGCGCACCTTCACGATATGGAATGTCGGCTGAAAGCAGTACATCGGTGGCAGCTGCCTCGCGAGCAATGCGATCGACGAGATCGTCGAGCCCCTCGCCCGTTTGGGCCGAGAACAGAACGGCTTCCGGAAAACGACGACGGAAACTTAATCGATCAACGCTATCGAGAAGATCGATTTTATTGAATACGGTCAGCGTTAGGCGCTCTCCGGCGCCGATCTCATCAAGCACGCGGTCGACAGCCTCCAGCTGTCGCTCATAGTCCTCGTCAGACGCATCTACGACTTTGAGAATTAGATCGGCACCCAACACCTCGGACAGCGTCGATTTAAAGGCATCGACAAGACCATGCGGCAGCTTTTGAATAAAGCCGACGGTATCGGTAATCGTCATTCCGCGACCGCCGGGCAGGCGATACGAACGCGTCGTCGGGTCGAGCGTAGCAAACAGCTTGTCCTGCGAAAGTACCGTAGAGCCTGTCAGGCGATTGAGCAACGTCGATTTACCGGCATTGGTATAACCGGCTAACGCGACGCGAAACGCCGGTGACTCAATACGACTCTTGGATTGAACATCACGACGCTGTTCAACCTGCTTGATCTCACGACGAAGCGCAGCGATCTTATTACGAATGAGGCGACGGTCGACCTCGAGCTGACTTTCGCCCTGACCAAAGCGTGAGCCGATGCCGCCGCGCGTCTGTTCCTTGGCGAGATGGCTCCACATGCCGCGCAGACGAGGCAACAGATATTGAAGCTGCGCCAGCTGTACCTGTAGGCGTCCCTCACGCGTCTGAGCATGCAGGCCAAAGATATCCAAGATCAGTGCCGTACGATCGATAATCTTTACCGGCTCGCCCACGGCTTTCTCCAAATAGGATTGCTGCGAGGGCGTCAGGTCGTCGTCAAAAATAACGACATCGGCATCCATGCGATGTACCAGACCGCACAGCTCCTCTACCTTACCGGAACCGATAAATGATTTGGGATACGGCTTTACCAAACGCTGAGACAAGCGAGCCACGCACTGGGCACCAGCCGTGTGGGCAAGGCGCTCCAGCTCATCGAGCGATCGATCGAGTGGCCATGCATTGTCGCGCCACTCAACACCAACCAAAATGGCACGCTCGGGCTCGGGTGCCGTGGGAACAAGGGGGAAACGGGCCATTAGGCAGCCTCAATACGATGCAGGATGTCCTCAACGACCTCATCGATCGTAAACTCGTCCATATCAAACCACACGATACGGTCATCGCGCTTAAACCACGAAAGCTGACGTTTGGCATAGCGACGCGAACGCATCTTAATGAGTTCGCGAGCCTCATCCATGCTCGTCACGCCATTGAAAGCATCGATGATCTCTTTATAGCCAATTGCCTGCATCGAAGTCAGGGCATCTCCCAGCCCCTGGTCCATAAGACCGCGAACCTCATCAACAAGACCCTGCTCAAACATCACATCGACACGTAGGTTAATGCGTTCATAGAGCACCTCGCGATTTCGCGTCAGGCCAAACCATAACGCATGATAATGCTCGCGCGGAACACTAAACTGCGACTTTTGCTGCGCATAGGAAACGCCATCATCGTGCATTTCGAGCGCGCGAATCACACGCCGCACGTTATGCGGATGAATAACAGCAGCTGATTCTGGATCGCGCTCGGCAAGCAGGGCATGCAGTTCTTCCTCGCCAATACGCTCGGCAAGCTCCTGATAGCCCACACGGCGATCGTCCTCAAGTTCACCCGAGGGAAAGTCCATCTCATCGAGGGCGGCCTTGAGATACAGCCCCGTACCTCCGCAAAAAACCGGCAGACAACCCGAACCAATGAGACGTTCAACATGCGCGCGAGCGTCAGCCTGATAAAGCGCAGCAGAATATGCCACACCCGGCTCTACAATGTCGACGAGACGCAGCGGCGCCGTACACTCATCGGGCGCCATCTTTGCGGTACCGATGTCCATGCCGCGATAGATTTGCATCGCATCGCACGACAGCACTTCGGACGAAAGACGAGCGGCCAAACGGTCGGCAACATCACTCTTACCAACCGCCGTCGGACCGACGATCGCAACGGCGGAAAGACCTGCCCCGGGAGAAACCATTAGCGCGGCTCGCCCACAACGGAGCCGGACAAATACCAGGTCTTGGCAACGTCAACGTCAACATCAACGATCTTGCCAACAAGCTGATCGATGCTGTAACCCTCGGGGATAGGCGCATGCACGGTCTGATTCTTGGGACTCTTGCCCAGCAGGACCGCGTCGTTCTTTTTACTCGTTCCCTCAATGAGCGCCGGCACCACAGTATGAAGCTCACCCTGGTTGTACTCGTGCGCCGTGGTCTCGATAACCTTAACCAGGCGGTTGAAACGCTCGAGAATAACCTCATGCGGCGTAGGATCGTCAATCTCGGCGGCCGGGGTACCGGCGCGCTTGGAATAGATGAAGGTATAGGCCTGAGCATAGCGGACCGTCTCGGCAAGTGAGAGCGTCTGCTCAAAGTCTTCTTCAGTCTCGCCCGGGAAGCCAACGATAATGTCGGTCGAGAGCGCGATATCGGGCATGCGGTTGCGAATGCGATCGACCAGGCCCAGATAGTCCTCGCGTGTATAACGGCGATTCATCTCTTTGAGGATCCGTGTCGAACCTGACTGGACGGCCAGGTGCAACTGCGGCATAACGGCAGGCGTCTCGGCCATGGCGTCGATGGTCTCGGGGAGCAGATCCTTGGGATGCGAAGACGTAAAGAAGATGCGCTCCACACCCGTATCGCCCACGGCACGCAGCAGATCGGCAAAACGCGGCTTGCCAAACAGATCGCGACCATATGAGTTAACGTTTTGGCCCAGCAGCGTAATCTCACGCACGCCCTGGCGCACCAAACCGGTCACCTCGTCGACAATCTCCTCGAAGGGGCGACTTTTTTCGCGACCGCGCACGTACGGCACGATGCAATAGGTGCAGAAATTATTGCAGCCTGTCATGATGGGCACCCAGGCGTGATACTGGGTCTCGCGATGCCACGGCATGCTCATGGCATCCGTATCCTCATGCTCATTGGTGCGGATATGACGCTTACCATCAAGGAACGCCTCGGCAATGAGCTCGGCCACATGTGCGATGGAATGCGTGCCAAAGATGACATTGACGTTATCGACGTTGGTGAGCAGGCCCTCTCCATCACGCTGCGCGATACAGCCGCCCACGGCAACCACACGCTTGCCCGAAGGCGAAGGCGGCAGGCTTTTGCAGGAATTGCACTGACCGTACAGGCGAGTATCGGCGGCCTCACGCACACAGCATGTCATGAAGACAACGATATCGGCATGCTCGGGATCGAGCGCCATGAGGCAGCCATACGAATCAAGCAGACCGCTCACACGCTCGGAGTCGTGCTGATTCATCTGACAGCCAAAGGTGCGGATAAAGTAGGTTTTACCGGCAAGAATATCGCGTACGGAACGCTGGTCCATGTGCATAAGTCCTAACGATGGGGAGCGAAACGAGGCAAGCAGAAGCTATGCCACAGGCTTAACATCATCCATGACGACGTTATCCATAGCAGCTCGATTGATCTGGTGAACGTAGATAGAAAGGCGGATGGCCGTGCGCGACTCCCCGTTAATGAGGATGTCGGAGAACACAGGCGCGCAGGAAATATCAAAACCGGTTGGAATCAAAAAACCGCGCGCGATAGCAACGGCCTTAATGGCCTGGTTGACAGCACCGGCACCGACACACTGGATGTTGACGGGTACACCATCCTTGACCATGCCGGCGATGGCGCCGGCAACGGACGCGGGCGATGATTTGCTTGATACCTTCAGGCAATCCATGAAGAAACTCCTGCGTTTAAAAGTACGTTTTAACTGCAATAACTTTATCGTACCGAGTGGACTCGGTAAAGGCACTATTCCTCTTTGGCAAGATCGAAGGTCACGGTGATTCGATCACGCGAAACACGGATCTTTGGGTCGCCGCAAAGATTGAGATAGTACCGGGCGGCAAGGTCATTAAAGTCGCGCTCCACAGCACGCGAAAACTGTGCCATGTCATCCTTGGCAATACGCAGCCCACGACGATCCTTCGCGAGATCGACAGGAGCCGGCGCATGCGAGGATGAGTCACGCTCGCGCAGCAGACGCGCAGTCACACCGCGAACGGGCTTAATCTGCCCTGCCAAAATGCGATGGGCCGTGCGCTCGGACATCTCAAGACCCAAACCCGAACAAATACGAATAAAGTCCTCGGCATCAGAGGCAAGGCCTAAACGATCGACAACCGGAAGCTCGCTCTCATCATCAATAAACAGGAGACGAGACGTATCGAGCCGACTTGACGCCTGAGCATAAAGGGTCGCGGCAATCTCAGACGGAGAACCAAGATAGACATCGCAACCACGCAACTCCTCGAGCGCAAACTCACAGGCAGCGCGAATAATATTATGCGGACCGCGAGCACAGACATAACGTCCGTCCTCATCCTTGACGGCCTGGGGCCAGCTGGACTGATCGGCACGCTCACTGAGGCGGTCGGCCGCAACGCTCACCTTAAAGGCCGAGCCAAGGTCGACACCAGACGTGACCACACGGGCCTCGTCGGTGTTCTGCTTGATCGAAAACAATGCCATGCCACGACCGTGAACGCCCCAACGGTCCATCTTCATGCTCTCGAGCTTGGAGGTAACGCGGGCATCGAAGATTCGCTCTTGCATATCCTGCGGAACGCCCGAACCGTTATCCAGAAAGACAAGCGTGCGGACGCCATCTTCCTTGGTCGTGGCGAGATAGACCTTGTCGGCGCCGGCATCGCGAGCATTACGGAGCATTTCGATGACGATATCCTCGACATGCTGAATGTCGTGCTTTGCCTGGCGCCGCTCGGCCTCCGAAACGCGGAGGCGGACATACCCCTCGCCAAGGTTCTCCTCGACGCGAAGGTTGCCCTCCCCCGACATCGACGCGATAAATGAGATGAGCTCGTTCGCGTCGCTCATATTATTTAGCGATATCGACAGCGCGGCTCTCGCGAATCACGACGACGCGCACCTGACCGGGATACTCCATCTCTTCCTCGATCTGATGGGCGATATCGTGAGCCAGAACCGTGGACTGGGCATCGGAGATCTTGTCCGGCTGAACCATGACATGGACCTCGCGACCAGCCTGCATGGCATAGGTACGCTCGACGCCGTCATGGGAGTTGGCGATCTCCTCGAGCTTCTCAAGGCGCTTGATGTAGTTCTCGGCAGACTCGCGACGGGCACCGGGGCGAGAGGCTGAGACAGCATCGGCGGCCTGCACCAGGACATCGAGCACCGTGTTGGGGTCGACATCGGCATGGTGAGCCTCGATAGCGTGGACGATAACGGGCTTCTCGCCATAACGACGGGCGAGCTCGGCGCCGATGACGGCATGCGGGCCCTCGACGTCGTGGTCAATTGCCTTGCCCAGGTCGTGAAGCAGACCGGCGCGCTTGGCGGTCACAACGTCCAGGCCAAGCTCGGAAGCCATCACGCCGCAGAGATCAGAGACCTCGAGGGAGTGCTGAAGCACGTTCTGACCAAACGAGGTACGGTAGCGCAAGGCACCAAGGGTCTTGACGATCTCGGGGTGCAGGTCGTGGATGCCGGTATCGAAGGCAGCCTGCTCGCCTGCCTCGCGCACGCGCTGCTGAACCAGGTCGGCAGCCTTGTGATACATCTCCTCGATGCGGGCGGGGTGAATGCGGCCGTCGGCGATGAGGTTCTCGAGGGCGACACGGGCGGTCTCACGACGGACCGGGTCGAAGCTCGAAAGAACGACGGTCTCGGGCGTGTCGTCGATCACGAGGTTGACGCCGGAAACCTGCTCGAAGGTGCGGATGTTGCGACCCTCGCGGCCAATGATGCGGCCCTTGAGGTCATCAGAGGGAATGTGCACGGAGGTAACGGTGACCTCGGCAGTGTGG
>CABRFW010000100.1 GCA_902470265.1 uncultured Collinsella sp. | reverse complement strand
CTCGGGCAGTTTCTTGTTGCTCATCGCGATCGTCTCCTTCGTTTAGAACCCCGACCGCGTAAACTAACTAGACGCGAATCGACAGGTTCTTTTTATCATCGCTCCAGTTGCAAGCATTGCGCGCGGGGCATGCAAAGCAGGCGCGCGACGCTTTGTCGGCTGCATAGAGCAGACGCTCAAGCGGTTGGCTGTTCACGCGCAGCTTTCGATGGCCCAGAATGGCCGTCTTAATGGCTGCGGCATCGGCCGGCTCAAACGCCACATCATCGGGCATGCCGCCGAGAATCGCATCAGCGACGCGTTCGCTTGCAACATCATGGGATATACCCGATTCATACTGTTCATCTTTGCCGATATCGTGAAGAAGCGCCGTGGCGTAAATGACCTCGCGGTCAAATTCGAGCTGTTCCTCGAGATTCTTAATCCACATAATGCGCGCGACATCCAGCAGATGATCAATACCGTGGCGGCAGAAGATGCGCCCCGATTCCAACTGTGCAATGTTGCCCAGGTGCCGACGGAACAGCCCGTTGGCACAAATGTAATCAATGCGAGGCATGGCACCAAAGGGAGTCAGGCCCGAAGCCATAAAGCCGCGACGCGACGTCCCCTCATCGGTCTTCGATGTAAAGTCGTTGACGACCCTCATGCTAACGGCCCAGCATCCTAAAGAACCGCTCCTCGAGCGCGGGATCAGTCTCAAAGACGCCGCGGCGAGCGAGCGTCACGGTCTTGGTGCCGGGCTTTTGCACGCCGCGCATCGTCATGCACATGTGCTCGGCTTCCATCAGCACAATCGCCCCTTGGGGAGCAAGATATTCCATGAGGGCATCGGCAACCTGTGCACACAACTGCTCCTGCAGCTGCAGACGACGGGCGTAGACCTCAACCGTGCGGGCGAGCTTGGAAAGCCCGGCCACCCGACCGTTAGGGATATAACCAATGGCGGCCTTGCCGTAAAACGGCAGCAGATGGTGCTCGCACAGCGAGTAAAACGTAATGTCGCGCTCAATAACCAAGTCGTTCGAAGCGACGGCAAAGGTTTTGGACAGGTGTTCCTCGGCACTCTGGTCCATACCGCCGGCGATCTCACCATACATACGGGCAACGCGCGCCGGGGTCTCCAGCAGGCCCTCACGAGTTGGGTCCTCGCCTATGCCCTCAAGCAACAGCTTAATGGCGGCCTCGACTTTTTCCTGATCGACCATCTGGGCCTCACTTTTCCGATTTTGCGTTCGCGCTATGGTACCACGCCCTTTGGCATCGGCCACAAGCTACATAGTATGGGTCGAATAGACCGGATCGTCCCGCCAAAGCTCCACAGCGTCGCAAAGCACAACGCCCTCGCGCACAGCACGGGCGCGCGTGGCGTTCATATCAATCACGCGCTGATTGCTCGAGCCCCTAAAGCGCAATGAGATATCGTACAGATCCTGAACAAACGGGCCGTCCACCAACATGTCGAGGCAGGCCAGGATACGGTCCGTCACCTCGGTATGATGACGGCCACCCGGCATAAGCTCCTCGAGCACGTCGCCGGTAAAGCACCAAATGGTCTTGCCCGACCCCTCGGGATAGGCCGCACGCACGCGTTCGATAAAGTCAACAAGTCCCGCCTGATTCTCGGGCTCCATAGGCTCGCCGCCCAGAATCGTCAGGCCATCGATAAAGGGATGGTCGAGACTCTCGATAATCTTGTCCTCGACGGCACGATCGAACGGCTCGCCCGCAGCAAAGTCCCACGCGACAGAGTTAAAGCAGTTCTTGCACCCACGACGGCACCCACTCACAAACAGAGAAGTACGAACGCCTTCCCCATCAGCAATGTCGAAATACTTAATGTTCGCGTAATTCATAGGTAACTCTCCCGGGAGGCCGGGACATATCATCCCGTCCTCAAACATTCTCGGCCTTCGGCCTGCGAAACTGCGGGCGGGACGATATGTCCCGGCCTCATGCAAAGGGTAACTCAATGAACGAAGCGAACATCGAGTATAGGGTTCGAGGTCCAATAAAAACCTTGTTGCAACTCAACCGCCATCGCAAGCAAAGCGTTGTTGCAAGTCAACTCATTTCCGCTTAGAACTTCGAGGAGTGAGCAGACCGCATGCCGTATCTCAGCTACGTCAACTTGGCTGAGCCGAGAGGGCCGCTTGGGCTTTTGCTCGATATGAGTTCCGCACGCAAAGAAGGCCACTTAATGTGGCCTTCGTCTTGCGCAGGACTGTAGAGCAGGAAACCTTATATCCGGCCCCTCCGTCCGGGGACCGCGCCGTACCAGCTACAGCGTCATGTTCGGATCGGCGTCGACATCGAACGGCGAGATTTCGCCTCGGTCGAATTTTCGGCGGGCGACCTCTGCGATCATGGCTGCGTTATCGGTGCACGCCGAAAGCGGTGGCACCGTTACGCGGATCCCCTGACGCCCAAGCTTCTTGATCATCATCTCGCGCAGATGCGGGTTGGCCGAGACGCCGCCACCGATGCAGTATTCCTTGCATCCGGTAGCGTGCAATGCGTTTTTGGCCTTCTTGTACTGCACGTCAAAGACAGCTGCCTCAAACGAAGCTGCCAGATCGGGAAGGTGAATCGTGCGCCCGGCCTTGGTCTCCTGTTCAATGTAGAGCGTCACAGCGGTTTTAAGGCCCGAAAGCGAGAAGCGATAGTCTCCCCTGCTGTTAAGCGCACGGGGGAAATCGATCGCCTTGGGGTTGCCCGTCTCGGCCAGCTTGGAGATGATGGGGCCACCGGGATAGCCCAGACCCAACGCCTTGGCTACCTTGTCGAAGGCCTCGCCCACAGCATCGTCGAGTGTCTCACCAAGTACCTCGTAGTCGCCCCATGCCTTCACGTGCACGAGCATGGTATGACCGCCCGAGACGAGCGTGAAGATAAACGGCGGCCTGAGATCGGGCTGCGCCAGCAGGTTGGCGAACAGATGGCCCTCCAGATGGTTGACGCACACGAGCGGCTTGCCGGCGGCATAGGCAAAGCCCTTGGCGAAGGCGACGCCCACTACCAGAGCGCCCACCAGGCCCGGACCCTGCGTCACGCCAACAGCGGCGAGTTCGCTCGGCGCGATGGCTCCACCCTCAAGACCAAGCGATGCTGCGGCATCCTCGAGCGCCGCATCCACGACACTCACAATCACCTCAACGTGTTTGCGCGAGGCGATCTCGGGCACCACGCCGCCAAAGCGGGCATGAAAATCAATCTGTGTCGACACCTGGTTGGCCAGCATATTGCCATCCGCATCGATAATCGCCACGGCCGTCTCGTCGCAGGAACTCTCGATAGCGAGCACTAGGCGGCGGCGCTCAATTTCGGCACGCTCCCCCTCGGAGCGCCCAGGCGCAGGCAGCGGCCATACGCGCTGCTCTGCCGCCGTCGGCTCGGGCGAAGCATTGTCGACCGGAAGCACCAGGGGCAGCGGAGCCGTCATGACGATGGCGTCCTTGCCGGCACCATAGTAGCCGCGGCGACGGCCAGCCTCGGTAAAGCCCAGAGCGTTATAAAGCGTGGTCGCTCCCTCGTTACCGTCCTCGACCTCGAGCGAAGCCGTAGTGCAGCCGAGCATCTGGGCATCATAGCTCACATGCGACAGCAGCTTGCGGGCAATGCCCTCACGGCGATGTGCCGGGTCGACGGCGACATCCAGAATCTGCACATCACCGTCCACGACCATACCGCCGGCAAGGCCCAGCAGCTTGCCGTCGTCGTGTGCCACCCACCAACTACGCGGCGCAGCGACGTCCTCGCCCAGTTCGGACAGGAACATGCCCGGCGTCCACGCCTTGTGTCCGGCACCTTCAAAGCAAGTAGCCTCCAGCGCGCTCGCGCCCTCGGCATCCGCCGCGCCCATGGGACGGAACTGCAGATGACGACCGGCGAGCTCATCGGCAACGCCCGTAATTTCGCTCTGTGCACTCTCAGCAAGACCAAGACGCTTGCGCTCGTTTTCCTCGGCATCCGAAAGGCGCGTGTAAATCGGCAGGACGCGAGCCGGATCGCCGTCACCCGCAGCGTGCGCGAGCAGCAAGCCCTCGCCCGAAGGCCACCACAGGTCGCGCTCCACGCAACGGACGGTCTCGTCCTCACCCAGCAGCTTGCCATAGCGCACGAGACCGTCACCGGTCAGCTGAACCTGGTCCCAGTCCGCTGCTCGGCGCCACTCATCGAGCGCCACGGCGGCCTTGACCACGTGTTCGCGCTCAAATTGACGCTCGGGGCCCTCATCGACCAGCATATACAGCGCCGGATATACCTCACCGCGCATAGCATCGGCCAAGATACCAAGCTTGCCGCGCACGCCAGCCTTCCACGCCGTCCAAGCGCAAGCATCGAGCGTCGACACGCCCAGTAGCGGAACATTGGCACCACGCGCGAGGCCCTTGGCAGTGGAGATGCCGATGCGCACACCCGTAAACGACCCCGGGCCGCGGCCGACCACGTAGCGACCAACATCGCTGCGATCCAGACCGGCTTGAGCCAGCACGCCATCAACGGTATTCACGAGCTCAACGTTGGCGTGACGGCGACACATGTGGTCGCCACTCACGAGCTTCGTCTCGCCCGTCTGCCCATCAATCCATCTTGCCGCGCAGGCAAGCATGTCGGTCGAGGTATCGAGCGCCACCACCAGCGCGTTGTCGTTATGCAAGCTCATCTTGTACAGCCTTATCAATCAAATGGGAAAGCTCCATTGCGCGGTCACCGTGCGCCTCGAGCGTTATCGTTCGCACGTCGCTGTCGCCCTCATCACGCCTGAGCGTCACCGAAAGATACTCATCCGTCAGCTCGCCCTGGAATTGTTCGCCCCATTCCAGCAGGCAAGCACCCTCATAGCCCAGCACATCGAAAATGCCCGTATCCTCGAGCTCGTAGGCATGCTCCAGGCGGTATAGATCAAAGTGAAACAGCGGAATACGACCTTGATCGTGAACGGCCATGAGCGCGAACGTAGGGCTCGTAACCATATGCCCATCGCCCAGCCCGCGCGAGACGCCCTTGGTAAAGTGAGTTTTGCCCACTCCCAGGCCACCGGTCAGGATGAGCACATCGCCGTCCTCAAGGCACGGTGCAATTAGCTCGCCAAAGTACTCCGTATCGGCAGCGCAAGTCGTTTTGTAAGTACCTACCCCCAGGCGCTCCAGGGACATATATGCTCCTTATTATTCCGAGACGTCCTCTGGTGCGGGATGTCGCTCCAGATAGTCGCCCAGCATCTTAAAGTCTTCCTCCAGCAGCTCCTGCCACGCCGGATTGCGCAGCGCTGCTGCCGGATGAAAAGTGGGCATTACCACAAAATGCCCCATCTGGTGGAACCTGCCGCGCAGCTTAGTAATGCCAATCTCGGTCTTAAGCACAAAGTGCGTCGCGGGGTTGCCGAGCGTCACGATTATATCGGGCCAGATGCTTCGAATCTGCTCACGCAAAAACGGCGAGCAAGCCAGCACTTCCTCGGGACGCGGATTGCGGTTTCCCGGCGGGCGGCACTTAAGCACGTTGGCAATGTAGACGTCTTCGCGTTTGAGTCCCGCCAGCGACAAAATGCCGTTGAGGTCCTCGCCTGCCGCCCCCACAAAGGGCTCGCCCTGCAAATCCTCATTACGGCCCGGCGCCTCGCCAATAAACATCACGCGAGCGCGGGGGTTTCCCACGCCAAACACGATGTTGTGGCGCGACTGGTAAAGCTGGCAAAGGTGACAATCGCCCAGAACGGCCTCGATCTCCTCGAGTGCGACCTCACGCGGCGCCTGATGGCTATGGCCGGGAATGTGCATGACGCCCATAGCGACTCCTACACGTAGACCTTGTCGAGACGCATACCAAAGCCGCAAGCGACCTCGTAGTTAATCGTGCCGCGTAGGCGCGCCATCTCGTCCATGGTAATCTCGGCATCTCCATCGCGGCCGACAATGATCATCTCGTCACCATACTCGGCCTCGGGAATCTCATGCGCCGGGTTGGACTGAATGGCGACCATAAACTGGTCCATGCAGATATTGCCCACCTGACGCACACGCTCGCCGCGATACAGCACGTCCATACGATTGGAAAGCGTACGCGAAAGGCCATCGGCATAACCGATCGGAAGGGTGCAGATCTGAACGCGCGTGCGCGGTACGCGGTAGGTAAAGCCGTAGCCCACGCCCTCGCCCATCGCAGGGTGTGCCACGCGCGTCACACGCGCGTGGACGCTCATGACGGGATCAAGCTGCATCACGCGACCACTCAGCTCACATGGCTGCAGACCATACAAACCGATGCCGGCACGAATCATGTCAAAGTGCATTGAAGAATCGAGCATCGAGGATGGCGTATTGGCACAATGCACGATACCGCATTCAAAACCTGCGTCCTTAATGGCCTGAACGGCCTCGGTAAAACGCTGGCACTGCAGCTTGTAGTCCCAGCCCGAAGGTTCATCGGCCGTGGCGAAGTGCGTAA
>CABRFW010000099.1 GCA_902470265.1 uncultured Collinsella sp. | reverse complement strand
TGGCGTCGCCGATGCCGTATACGGTTCCGTGGTGGGGATCGAGGGCGTCGAGTACGGACTGGATACCCTCGCGCTTGGTGCATTCGCGAGGCGAAATCTCGGTCACTTCGAGCTCGAGCTCGTTAAAGCAGAGCAGTGGCTCAAACGCTTGATCCTGAGCGATGCGGTTGGCAAGCGACGTGGACATTAAGATCTTGTAGGCGCTGTAATGTTGCAGCTGCGTAATTGCATCGCCCACGGTGCGGGCGTATCCGGGGGCGTCGGGCGCATCGGCACTCATGCGAACGACGCCATTGAGTCCCTCAAAACGAATCACTTCGTCCGATTGCTCAAGAATGGGAGCAAGGCGCTGCAGCATGCCGGGCGTCATCGCCAAATCGCGAATCACGTGTCCCTCAAGTTCGACATAGCCACCCGCGAGGCAGACGATGCCGGTCCAGGGCAGCTCGAGCAGCTTTGGATGGATGCAGCTCAGCGTGCGCCCTGTGCAGATAAACGCCATATTGCCCTTGGCGACAAAATCACGGATGGCTTGCGAGACCGCTTCATTGGGATAGGGGGAGAGGTCTCGCTCGCTCTCGGGAAGCTCTTGTGCCACTCGAGGGTCTTGCCAGGCGAGTGTTCCGTCGATATCGAAGAAGCAGATATCGCCGCGCTTATGGGCTGCGCTGGCGGAAGGGGAGGCCGAGGTGGTGGGCACAAATCCCGGCTCGAGGCCCATGATCTGGTCAAAATGCTCTTTAACGCGGGGAACGGAGATGCCGATAATCACCTGGGCGGTCTTGCCCGTAATGATGAGGCCCTTGGCGCCCACCGCGACAAACGACGCATTATCTGCAACGATGGAAGGGTCTGCGACCTCGACGCGCAGGCGCGTGGCGCAGTTGGTTGCGCCCACGATATTGCCAACGCCACCTAAAAGCTGAATTACCCGCTCAGCGAGGACGTGATCTTGATCGGATTGAATACTGACCTCGCCATTGGGGGATTGCTCCTTGACAAAGCCGCTTCCCGTTAAACGATCGATTGCCGCGCGATTGGAGGCATGATCCTCGCGGCCCGGCGTCTTAAGGTCATAGACCAAGATGAGTGCTCGAAAACTAACAAAAAAGATGAGGCTAAAGGCAAGACCGATACCGAGCGCCAAAAGGTAGGAGCTGGCATGCATTCGCATGAGTGGGATGAAGTTGAAGGCCGTCATTTCCATGAGACCGCCCGAGAAGATGCCGACGATGCCAAAGAAGTTCATGGTCATGGCAAGGCAGGAGGATAGGACGGCGTAGAGCAAAAAGAGTCCAGGATAGGTGAACATAAAGAGAAACTCGAGCGGCTCGGTGACACCGCAGACCACCGAGGCGACGATGGCGGGCAAAAGGATGACCTTAAGGCCGGCGCGGCGTTCGGGTTTGGCGGTGAAATAGAATGCTGCCGCGATGGCGGGAAGGCCAAAGAGCTTGCCCCAGCCGGTGGCGGTAAAACCTGCCCAGGGCGCAAGTTCATTTAAAGGGCGCGTGCTATGGGAGAGAATGGGGAGCAGGTTGGTCCACGTGGCGTAAATACCGTCGTGAATGACCAGATTGTCGTAATAGATGGGCATATAGAGCAGGTGGTGCAGCCCCATGGGCTCGAGTGCTCGCTCCAAAAACACAAAGATGCCCACGCCGAAGGGGCCGACGCCCGCAAGTGCGTGGCGCAGCGTTTCGGTTACAGCGTATGCGAAGGGCACGATGGCGGCCGAGATGGCGGCAAGGGCAAACACGGCAAAAAAGCTGATGAGGTAGACCAGCGAGGAACCCGAGAAGGTGCCGAGCCAATCGGGAACCTTGGCATCGTAGAAGCGGTCATGGATGGCGACGACGGTTGCCGATACCGCCAGCGGGCCGATAATGCCGGTGTCGAGCGTCTTGATGCCGTCGATGACGGTGATACCGCTGGCGGGGGTCAAAGATGATGGGTACTTAAGCCCAAGGTTGTCTCCGCTCAGCTTAATGATCTCGCTCAAAAAGAAGCAATAGGCAAAATAGGCCACAAGCGCCTCGAGGCAGCAGCGTGCCGGTTGCTTTTGGGCAAGACCGATAGGCAACGCTACGGCAAAAAGGAGCGGGAGACGTTTAAAGACCGTCCACGAGCCGCGCTGGATGATGGTCCAGAAAACGTACCAAGGGGTTCCGTATACGGCGAGGTCACCGACGATGTCTACGGTCGTGGCGAGGGCGGAGATGCCGACCATGAGGCCTGATATAGAAAACAGCATGGCGGGCGCGAACATGGCTCCGCCAAAACGTTGGATTTTCTGCAGCATAATATGCCTTCCGGATGCAACATGCTGTGCGAGCAAGAACGTTTAAACAATGAACTCATTGTAGAGGACTGGCTGCTTGCCGCATTGACGGTTTTGATTCGGTCCGATTTGGGTTTCGGGGGAACCGTCGACGGTAAATAATCCGTGCTTTACCGATAATCGGTTTAAACAACTTTAAGAAATGCTATCGTGCCTAGCCATACATATTAATTAGAGGTGAAACAATGCCAAAAGCGATATACGAAGGAATCTACCGAGAAATACGCTCGCGCATCATTAATGGGACCTATGCGTTTCAGGAGATGCTGCCAACCGAAGCTGAGTTGACCGCGGAGTTCGGATGTACTCGCAATACTGTCCGTCGCGCCTTGGGTATGCTGGCCGACGGGATGTTTGTGCAGCCCATACACGGCAAGGGCGTGCGCGTTATTTGGCTTAAGGGCGAAACCGACATGTTGGGCGCACTCGAAGAGGTTGAGTCGTTTGGCGAGTTCGCAAAACGCAACAATGCCGTCGCATCGACCGAGGTCAAGTCTTTTGAACATTTGATTTGCACGGAGCAACTTTCTCGTCGCCTGGGCTTTAAGGTGGGCGAGGAGCTGATTCGTGTAGTGCGTGTCCGAAGCCTCAACGGCAGTGCTCGCCAGGTGGACCACGGCTACTTTTTGGAGTCGATCGCCAAGGGCCTGACGCCCGAGGTCGCCGAGAAGTCCATCTACGACTATCTGGAGCACAAGCGCGGCATCAAAGTGATGGCGAGCCGCCGTACGGTGAGTGTCGAGCTCGCCAACGATGAGGACTGCAGCTACTTGGACCTTGGCAAATACAACTGTGTCGCCGTCATGGAGAGCCAGTCGTACACCTCGGACGGCATCTTGTTCGAGGTCACGCATGCCCGCACGCATCCCGAGATCTTCCACTACCGCGTCAACTCCAAGCGATAGCCGGCTAGCTCGCAGCCTGACGAGACTCATGCCCTCAAAGCGAAAACGCCCGGTCAAACCGACAATGCATCGGCTTGACCGGGCGTTTTCTCTGCATTCGATAATAAATAATTGTTTATACAAAACTTGTCAAGTATCAAGTCGAAATTACCGTTCACCGAAGTTTTTCTACCGCTCTAGTAATACTTGTTCAAACAACTAGCCAAATAGCGTATTGTACAAATCAGCAAAAGGGGCAAAGTCCCCGAGCCAATCTCCGAAGGCGGCGGCAAAGGGTGCCGCCACGGTGTGAAAGGGTGGATTGTAATGAAGAACGAAATGAGCAGAAGGCAGTTCCTGGGCTTTGCTGGTTCCGCGGCTGCGGTTCTTGGTCTGGGCCTCGTGGGCTGCGGTGGTTCTGCCGGCTCTGGCTCCTCTGCTTCTGGTGACGCTGCCGAGGTCTACTTCCTCCAGTTCAAGCCCGAGGTCGACAAGGAGTGGAAGGAGATCGCCAAGGCGTACAAGAAGGAGAAGGGCGTCGAGGTCAAGATCGTGACCGCCGCCTCCAACACCTACGAGGAGAAGCTCAAGTCCGAGATGTCCAAGAGCTCCGCTCCGACGCTGTTCCAGGTCAACGGCCCCACCGGTCTTAAGAACTGGAAGGATTACTGCGCCGACCTGTCCGATACCAAGCTCCGCGGTGAGCTCATTGATGACTCCCTGGCTCTGCAGTCCGACGGCAAGGATGTGTGCATCGACTGGGTTCAGGAGAGCTTCGGCATTATTTACAACAAGCAGCTGCTCGAGAAGGCTGGCTACAAGGCCGAGGACATCAACTCCTTCGACAAGCTGAAGGCTTGCGCCGATGACATCCAGGCCCGCAAGGACGAGCTCGGCGTTGACGGTGCCTTCACTTCCGCCGGCATGGATGACTCCTCCAGCTGGCGCTACACCACCCACCTCGCCAACCTCCCGCTCTACTACGAGTTCGAGAAGGAGCACAACCAGGAGGACGACGAGATCAAGGGCGAGTATCTCGACAACTTTAAGCAGATCTTCGACCTGTACATCACCGACTCCACCTGCGATCCTTCGCAGCTCGCCTCCAAGACCGGTGACGACGCCACCAACGAGTTCGCAACCGGCAAGGCCGTCTTCTACCAGAACGGCTCTTGGGCCTACGCCGACCTCACCAAGGCCGGTATGACCGACGACCAGCTCGGCATGCTGCCGATCTACATCGGCGTCGACGGCGAGGAGAACCAGGGCCTGTGCTCCGGCGGCGAGAACTACTGGTGCGTCAGCTCCCAGGCTTCCGAGGATGCTCAGAAGGCCACCGAGGACTTCATGTATTGGTGCGTCACTTCTGACACCGCCACCAGCATCATCGCTGACAAGATGGGTCTGACCGCCCCGTTCAAGAGCGCCAAGGAGACCACCAACGTCTTCTCGCAGCAGGCCGTTGCCATGGCCAAGGACGGCAAGAAGACCGTCGCTTGGGACTTCGTTTACATCCCCTCCGAGGAGTGGAAGAAGAACCTCAAGCAGGCTCTCATCGCTTATGCTGCCGACAACACCAAGTGGGACGGCGTCAAGAATGCCTTCGTCGATGGCTGGAAGACCGAGAAGGCTGCTTCCGAGTAAGCAGTTGCTGCCCAAGCTATCTGATTAGCGACAGGGGGCGGGCAGACGTTGGTTTGCCCGCCCCCTGCATATTGAAAGGACCCTTCTATGGGCAAAGCACTCAAGCGCTGGTGGCCGCTCTTTATGCTGCCCACGTGCCTGGCGTTTATGATCGGGTTCGTGATTCCCTTTATCCAGGGTTTCTATCTCTCGTTCTGCCAGTTTATTACCATCAATAACGCGCACTTTGTCGGTATCGAGAACTACGTGCGCGCACTGACCGACCCGCAGTTCTCCACGTCGTTCTTCTTTACCGTGGCGTTTGCCTTCCTGTCGACGGTGCTCATCAACGTGATCGCGCTGGCCATTGCGCAGGCGCTCACCCGCAAGGCGCTCAAGGGCACCAACATCTTCCGTACGATTTTCTTTATGCCTAACCTGATCGGCGGCATTGTGCTGGGTTACATTTGGCAGATTCTGATCAACTGCCTGCTCTCCAACGTGGGTGCCCAGCTTATCGCCCTCAACTCCGCCGCTGGCTTCTGGGGCCTTATCATCCTGACCCTGTGGCAACAGGTCGGCTACATGATGATCATCTACATCGCCGGTCTGCAGTCCATCCCGTCTGACTACATCGAGGCCGCCAAGGTCGATGGCGCTACGGCATGGCAGACGTTTTGGAAGGTTAAGATCCCCAACCTGATGCCGACCATCACCATCTGCCTGTTCCTGTCCATCACCAATGGCTTTAAGCTGTTCGACCAGAACCTCGCCCTTACCGGTGGCGCCCCGGCGCACTCCACCGAGATGCTCGCCCTGAACATCTATAACACGTTCTATTCGCGTGCTGGCATCGCATGGCAGGGCATCGGTCAGGCCAAGGCAGTTATCTTCTGCATCCTGGTTGTTGCTATTTCTATGATCCAGCTTAAGGCCACGAGGTCCAAGGAGGTGCAGCAGTAATGAAACGCGATAAGGCTATCAACCGCGCGCTCTCGATCTTCTTTACGATTCTGTCGCTCGCATGGATCTACCCCGTGTTCATGATTGCACTCAATTCCTTTAAGAAAGCGACCGCAATCAGCACCACCACGGCGTTCGATCTGCTCACGCCCGAGACGTTCAACGGCCTCGCAAACTACGTGCATGCCCTTAACGAGCAGGGCTTTGCCTCGGCATTTATGTACTCGCTCATCATCACGGTCACGTCGGTCGTGCTGATTCTGGTGTGCTGCTCCATGTGCGCTTGGTACGTGGTGCGCGTCAACAGCAAGATCTCGAACTTCTTCTATTACCTGTTCGTCTTCTCGATGGTCGTACCGTTCCAGATGCTCATGTTCACGCTGTCCAACCTCGCGGACCGCATCGGCTTTAACACGCCGTTTAACATCTGCTTCATCTACCTTGGTTTTGGCGCGGGCCTCGCGGTCTTTATGTTCGCCGGCTTCGTCAAGAACATCCCGCTCGAGATTGAGGAAGCGGCCATGATCGACGGCTGCAACCCGGTCCAGGTGTTCTTTAAGATCGTCCTTCCCATTATGAAGCCCACCTATCTTTCGGTCGGCATCCTTGAGACCATGTGGGTCTGGAACGACTATCTGCTGCCCTACCTTACGCTCGACTCCA
>CABRFW010000098.1 GCA_902470265.1 uncultured Collinsella sp. | reverse complement strand
ATAGAACATTACTAACAAACTTTTTGTTTGGCATCCACATAAAAGTTCAGCCGTGTGAATGGGATCGGGCTGAAACGCGTATGCGGGGGCCGGCAAGAGAGAACTTAAGGAGTTCACCGTATGGCCGATAAGATCCAGTGGGCGGGCAACACGATGCCCAAGAGCGATGACAAGCACTTGGGAATCATGAGCCTCGACCACGTGAAGAAGGCCCGCGCCTTCCACCAGTCGTTCCCTCAATATACCGTCACCCCGCTTGCCCGCCTGGACGGTCAGGCTGCGCGCTTGGGTCTGTCCAACCTGTGCGTTAAGGACGAGAGCTATCGCTTTGGCCTCAACGCCTTTAAGGTTCTGGGCGGATCGTTTGCCATGGCCAACTACATTGCCGACGAGACCGGCAAGGACGTTGCCGAGTGCACCTTCGATTACCTGACCTCCGATCAGCTTGCCAAGGACTTTGGCCAGGCCACCTTCTTTACCGCTACCGACGGCAATCATGGCCGCGGCGTGGCATGGGCTGCCAACAAGCTGGGCCAGAAGGCCGTCGTTCACATGCCCAAGGGTTCCACCAAGCCCCGCTTCGATAACATCGCCGCCGAGGGCGCAACGGTGACCATCGAAGAGGTCAACTACGACGAGTGCGTGCGCATGGCCGCCGCCGAGGCCGACGCCTGCGAGCGCGGCGTCATCGTTCAGGACACCGCCTGGGAGGGCTACGAGAAGATCCCGTCCTGGATCATGGAGGGTTACGGCACCATGGCTTCCGAGGCTGCCGAGCAGCTGCGCGAGATGGCCATCAACCGCCCGACGCACGTGTTTGTCCAGGCTGGCGTGGGTTCGCTCGCCGGCGCCGTGGTGGGCTACTTCACCAACCTGTATCCCGATAACCCGCCCACCTTCGTCGTGGTCGAGTGCGCTCCGGCCGCCTGCCTGTACAAGGGCGCTGCCGCCGGCGACGGCGATCCGCGTATCGTGGACGGTGACATGCCCTCCATCATGGCCGGTCTGTGCTGCGGCGAGCCCAACATCCTGGGCTGGGATATCCTGCGCAACCATGCCACCGCCTTCGTGTCCTGCCCCGACTGGGTCACCGCTCGCGGCATGCGCACCCTGGGCGCCCCCGAGAAGGGCGACCCGCGCGTCATCTCCGGCGAGTCCGGCGCGGTGACCACTGGCCTGGTCGAGACCCTCATGCTCGATCCCGAGTACGCCGAGCTCAAGGAGCTCATCGGCCTGGACAAGACGAGCTCCGTGCTCTGCTTCTCCACGGAAGGTGACACGGATCCCGACCAGTATCGCCGTATTGTTTGGGAAGGCGAATATCCCACTTGCTAATCGTTAGGGCGGAGTAAATAGGTATCGCTCCGCCACCTCACAGGTAGATTCCTTCGTATGAAAGGTTATGAACAATGGCTAAAGAACTCGATTTCGACGCTATCAAGGCTGCTGCTGAGTCTCACCGCGCCGACATGACTCGTTTCCTGCGCGCTATGATCTCCCATCCCTCTGAGTCCTGCGAGGAGGGTGAGGTTGTTGCCTGCATCAAGGCCGAGATGGAGAGCCTTGGCTATGACGAGGTCAAGGTCGACGGCCTGGGCAACGTCATGGGCTTTATGGGCGAGGGCGACAAGATCATCGCCATCGACTCCCACATCGACACCGTCGGCATCGGCAACATCGAGAACTGGGATGCCGATCCCTATGAGGGCTACGAGACCGACGAGATCATCTACGGCCGCGGCGGCTCCGACCAGGAGGGCGGCATGGCTTCTGCTACCTACGCTGCCAAGATGATGAAGGACATGGGCCTCATCCCCGAGGGCTACAAGATCATGGTCGTCGGCACCGTCCAGGAAGAGGACTGCGACGGCATGTGCTGGCAGTACATCTACAACAAGGATGGCATTAAGCCCGAGTTCGTCATTTCCACCGAGCCCACCGACGGCGGCATCTATCGCGGTCACCGCGGCCGCATGGAGATCCGCGTCGACGTTCACGGTACCTCCTGCCACGGCTCCGCTCCCGACCGCGGCGACAACGCCATCTACAAGATGGCCGACATCATCGCCGACGTCCGCGCCCTCAACAACAACGGCTGCGACGAGTCGACCGACATCAAGGGTCTCGTCAAGATGCTCGACCCCAAGTACAATCCCGAGCACTTCGAGGATGCCCGCTTCCTGGGCCGCGGCACCTGCACCGTCAGCCAGATCTTCTACACCAGCCCCAGCCGCTGTGCTGTCGCTGACTCCTGCGCCATCTCCATCGACCGTCGCATGACCGCCGGCGAGACCTGGGAGTCCTGCCTGGACGAGATCCGCAACCTGCCGGCCGCCAAGAAGTACGGCGACGACGTGAAGGTCTCCATGTACATGTACGACCGTCCGTCCTGGACCGGCGAGGTCTACGAGACCGAGGCTTACTTCCCCACGTGGATCAACAAGGAGACCGCTCCGCACGTCAAGGCCCTCGTCGACGCCCACAAGGCCATGTTTGGTGACGAGCGCATCGGCTGCGAGCCCAGCATGGACAAGCGCACCGGTCGCCCGCTGTGCGACAAGTGGACCTTCTCCACGAACTGCGTCTCCATCCAGGGCCGCTACGGCATCCCCTGCGTGGGCTTTGGCCCGGGTGCCGAGTCTCAGGCTCACGCTCCCAACGAGGTCACCTACAAGGACGACCTGGTCACCGCTGCTGCCATGTACGTGGCTGCCCTGAACCTCTACGATCCGAGCAAGGCCGATGGCGACGCCACCGTGTTCCGCGCCGGTCTGACCAACAACAAGATCGATTAGTCCCATTCCTCGATTTTGTTGAGCCGGGGGCTGCTCGTGTCCCCGGCACCCCCTGTTGACTTGGGGCCCGCGGTCGTTATCTCCCATGCTTCCTCAACGGTGGCGGGTCCTCGTCATGGTGCTCTGCATGTTCTAGCCACACGCGCATGCCGGAGCACATCTACTCATTGCGATCGTTTCATCTTTAGAAAGGACATTTCCATGGACGCTAAGTTTACCGAGCTCGTCGAGCAGCTGAACGGCCTCGATTTTAAGGGTATGTACGGCAGCGATTTCCTGCACACTTGGGACAAGACCACCGATGAGCTCAAGGCTCTCTACATCGTCGCCGACGCCCTGCGCGAGCTGCGTGAGAACAACGTTTCGTCCAAGATCTTCGACTCGGGCCTGGCCGTCTCCCTGTTCCGCGACAACTCCACCCGTACGCGCTTCTCCTTCTCTAAGGCCGCCAACCTGCTCGGCCTTGAGCTGCAGGACCTGGACGAGAAGAAGTCCCAGATCGCTCACGGCGAGACCGTCCGCGAGACCGCTACCATGATCTCCTTCATGGCCGACGTCATCGGCATCCGCGACGACATGTACATCGGCAAGGGCGACGCCTACATGGCCGAGGTCTCCGAGTCTGTCCAGCAGGCCTACGAGGACGGCGTTCTGGATCACCGTCCCACGCTCATCTCCTTGCAGTCCGATTCCGACCACCCCACGCAGTCCTCTGCCGACATGCTCTACCTCATCAACGAGTTTGGCGGCCTTGAGAACCTCAAGGGCAAGAAGGTTGCCGTGACCTGGGCCTATTCGCCCTCTTACGGCAAGCCGCTGTCCTGCCCGCAGTCGCTGATCAGCCTGCTGCCCCGTTTTGGCATGGACGTCACCCTGGCTCACCCCGAGGGCTACGACCTCATGCCCGAGGTCGTCGAGCGCGCCAAGGGCTATGCCGCCGAGTCCGGCACTACCTTTAAGCAGGTCAACACCATGGCCGAGGCCTTCGAGGGCGCCGACATCGTGATCCCCAAGAGCTGGGCTCCGTTTGCCGCCATGGAGAAGCGCACCAACCTGTACGCCGAGGGCGACGACGCCGGCATCGCTGCGCTCGAGAAGGAGCTGCTCGCCCAGAACGCCACCCATCAGGATTGGTGCTCCACGACCGAGCTCATGGAGAAGACTGCCAACGGCCAGGACACCATCTTTATGCACCCGCTGCCCGCCGACATCTCCGGTGTCTCCTGCGAGCACGGCGAGGTTAACGCCGACGTCTTCGACATGCACCGCGTGGGCATGTACAAGGAGGCCAGCTACAAGCCGTACGCCATCGCTGCCATGATGTTCCTGCAGAAGGTTGCCGATCCCGCCGCTACCCTCAAGGCCCTCGACGAGCGCAACACCGCCCGTTGGCTCCAGGCCTAAAGCCGGGCTGAGGTAAGCTATGTAAAGGGGGCGCTCTGCCAACCGGCGGGGTGCCCCCTTTTTGCATCGCGGGCGTGCGGGATAAGCGCTTTCGATGTGGATGCCCGCGGCGCGAGTTATGGGTACGATGGTTTCAGGGGAGGTATCACCATGAAACTTGGATGCGTCATTATGGCTTCGGGCGAGGGCAAGCGGTTTGGCTCTAACAAGATGCTTGCCGATATCTATGGCGAGCCGCTGATTGCCCGGACCATCGATTCGGTTCCCCGGGGCTTTGACGTCGTGGTTTCGACGCGTTGGCCCGAGGTCGCCCAGATTTGCGAGGACAAGCATTGCCCGTGCGTGCTGCACGATGGCGAGCTGCGCAGCGAAAGCGTCCGTGCGGGCCTTTCATGGGGAGTCGAACGCAACTGGAAAGGTTGCCTCTTTTTGCCGGGCGACCAGCCGCTCGTGAGTTCGGATTCTTTTGAGGCCATGGTTCGCACGTTTGATGAGCGTGGCCGCAAGCATCCGGTACGTCTTGCGTGCAACGGTGAGCCTTCGAGTCCGGTGCTCTTTCCGGCGGAACTGTTCGATGCGCTCATACGTCTTGAGGGCAAGGACGGCGGGGGCTCGATCCTCAAGGACCGTACCGACGTGGTGCTGGTCGAGGCGCGTGCCTACGAGCTGTGGGACGTCGATACCGTCAAGGGACAGCGCTGCATAACAGAGCATATTGCCGCCTGCTCGTATTTTGATCGCGTGGCCAACTGCATCAATCAATAAGGAGCAATTATGATCATCATCAAAAACGGCGCGCTCGTGACGCCCCAGGGGCTTCGCCGCGCCGACCTTGCCATGGAGGGCGACAAGATCGTGCGGATCGCCGCAGCGATTGAGCCGGCCGAGGGCGATACCGTCGAGGATGCCGCGGGCTGCTGGGTGTTCCCCGGCTTTATCGACGGCCACACGCACATGCAGTGCTGGACCGGCATGGATTGGACAGCCGATAGCTTTGAGACCGGCACGCGCGCGGCTGCCTGCGGCGGTACGACGACCATCGTGGACTACGCGACGGCCGATCGCGGCGTGACCATGCCCGATGCCTTGGCCGAGTGGCATCATCGCGCCGACGGCACCTGCACCGCCAACTACGCCTTTCATATGGCACTCGCCGAGTGGAATGAGCGCAACCGCGCCGATCTTTCGGCCATGCGCGAGGCGGGCGTGTCGTCGTTTAAGACCTACTTTGCCTATGACCACCTGCGCTTGGATGATGCCGAGACGCTCGAGGTGCTGGAGGAGCTCAAGCGCGTGGGCGGTATCCTGTGCGTGCATTGCGAGAACGGCACGCTCGTGAACGAGCTGCAGAAGCGCGTGTACGAGCAGGGGATTCATGGGCCCGAGGGACATGCGCTCAGCCGTCCGGATGTGTGCGAGGCCGAGGCCGTGAGCCGCCTACTGTATCTGGCACACTTGGCCGGCGACGCCCCGGTCAACGTGGTGCACCTTTCGACCAAGCTGGGGCTCGAGGCCATTCGCGCCGCCAAAGCGCGCGGGCAGAAGAACATCTATGTCGAGACATGCCCTCAGTATCTGATGCTCGACGATACTTGCTACTTGGAGCAGGGCGAGGACGGCTTTGCGGGTGCCAAGTATGTGATGAGCCCGCCACTGCGCCATGCCGGCGACCGTGCCGCGCTGCGCGAGGCGCTTGTGGCCGGCGAGATCGATACTATTGCGACCGATCATTGCAGCTTTAACCTGCACGGGCAAAAGGACCGCGGACGCGATGATTTCCGCGCGATTCCCAACGGCGGGCCCGGCGTGGAGCATCGTCCCGTCGCGATTGCCACGAGCTTTGAGGGCCAGCTGGGACCCGAGGATCTGTGCCGCTTGATGAGCGAGAACCCGGCGCGCGTCTTTGGCATGTATCCGCGCAAGGGCTGTCTTGCCGAGGGCGCCGATGCCGACGTGTGCGTGTGGGATCCCAAGGCGCGCTGGACGATCAGTGCCACGACGCAGCATCAGGCCGTGGACTACACGCCGCTCGAGGGCTTTGAGGCGCATGGCCGCGCCAAGGCCGTGTTTGTGAACGGCGTGCTGGCGGCACGCGACGGCGAGCCCACCGGAGCCCAGCCCGGTCGCTACGTGCCCCGCTAGCAGGAAGGCCGCCAGGGTAGCTAATTTGGGACGGGGCTCTTTTAGCTACCCTTGCCTGCCTGATGATTTTTCTCTCAACATGGGGTAGCTAAAAGAGCCCCGTCCCAAATTAGCTACCCCTTGAGGCTGGTGGCGATGAT
>CABRFW010000097.1 GCA_902470265.1 uncultured Collinsella sp. | reverse complement strand
GACGTCGTAAGCGAGCTTCATGGCGATCCACTGATGGGCGGAAAGTGTGGCGAACAGCCAGGTCTCGTTGTTGTCGGCGATGATGATCTGGTCGTTGGTACAGACGCCTTGATCATCGATCAGGCTGCCGAGAAGCTCGACGCCCTCGCGGGCCGTGGCGCTCTCGCCCAGGATGATGCTGCCGTAACTGTACTCGCCCAGACCCACTTCCTCATCGATGGGGTCTGCTGCAGCGGCCTCCTCGTTATAGGAGGTGCTTAGCGTGGCGGAGCAGGAGACGCCCTTCTCGTTGATGCCGGCCTCGGAGTAGGCGTCGGTGCGACCCATCCAGTTGGAGGGGTGGTCGCGTACATAGCTGTAGCGATAGGTAGGCTTGTTCGAAGTGTATTCAAAAGCAGATTCAATCGAGCTGTACTTAAAGCCAGGTTCGTGGGCAGGTTCGATGCCGTAGTGCTTAAGATAGCGCTTGCCAAAGTCCTCGGCGCGGCCGTAGTACGTGTTGCCGTCGGCCGTAAGGTTTTTGCCCATGTACATCTGCGTACAGGCGAGCGCAGATGTCGGCATGGACATGATGGTCGCAGCTCCAAAGGCGAGGCCTATGCCTAGCTTCTTGAGCGCGTTGACGGGGCGAGTTTTCCTCATTTTCCCTCCCAGCGTGCGAAAGCCCTCTGTCGCCAGAGGGCTTCAGCCAATAAAGACACCTCATTAGCGTAACGAACTGGAAACAATATTCATCTATGAAAAAAACTTACTCGATAAGCGTGATGAAATATGCGATGAGCGGTTAATTGTACTCAGTTTATAGCTTTACTTTAATAAAGACGCCCTGTAATTACTGTAGTCGAATAAAGTAGCTGGGAATGCCCGAAATGAAAATCCCCTGCTGTTTGGCAAATGCATAAACAGCAGGGGAGACGATAATTGAATGAATATCATACCAATGTGGAATTACTTCTTCCGGCGGTGGATCACGTTGATCGCATAGCCGATGAGCATGGCCAAAACGATGACGATAAAGCCGAGCAGAGGGTTGTCGTTCATGGGGTCCTCCTATTTACCAAGCGGTGAGAATTCGTCGACGATGAGGTCGAGGCATTGCGGAAGCGCGCGGGCACCAAAGACGCCCGAGTTGCTGGAGATGATCTCGCCATCGAACTGCATGCCCAGCGACGGCGTGCAGGTGATCTTGGCTTCCTTGGTTTGGATGATCTTGAACTGCGGACGGCCGAGCAACTTGCCGGCGGGGTCGAGCGCGGCGGTGATCACGGTCGGGAGCAGCTGGACGGTTTTTACGGGCTCGATGACCGCGATGTCGACCATGCCGTCGTTCATGCGGCAATCGGGGAACAGGTTGATGTCGTTTTGAATGACCGAGGTGTTGCCAGCCATGCAGCAGATGCCGTCGAGCTCCTCGACAATGCCGTCGTGCTCAATGGTAAAGTGCGCCACCGTGGGGTTGGGCGTGGCGAGCGCGGAGAGGAAGTAGGCGATCTCGCCGATGTCGTTTTTGGTGGGGGCGGCCTTCATCATGATCTCGGCGTCGAAGCCCGAGCCGGCGATGATGATAAAGCCGTGGCGCTTCTCGTTGCCGTTCTCGTCGAGCCAAAAGAGCTCACCCATGTCGACTTTGACCGTGCGACCGGCACGGCAGGCCTTGGCGAGCGCCGCTGCCTCGGGGGCATTACCGATGTTGTTAAAGAACAGGCAGGCCGTACCGGAGGGGAAGACGAGCGTGGGGACACCGCATCCGCGCATCTGGTCGAGCACGTTGGAGACGGTGCCGTCGCCGCCCGAAACGACCACGCGATCAAACTCGCGCACGTCTGCCACGGCGTCCTCGGGCTCCATGCCATCGCCGATAAAACGCATCACGACCTCGTCGCCGCCCTGCGCGAGGGCGTGCGTGAATGCGTAGATTTCATCTGAGCTGGGGCCCGATGCCGGGTTGTGGATGATAAGGCAGCGCATACTTACGTTCCCGTTCTGTGACTAACCGAGTATAGTTGTAAGGCAATGCCGATATCCTACCCGTGTTTTTCGGGCCTAACCTTATTCGATGGGTTGATATGTACATTTCCACACATCAGGCTCTACTCGACTTTTGCCAGCGCGCCCGTGAGTTCGACGCGATTGCCGTCGATACCGAGTTTTTGCGCGAGCGCACGTTCCATCCGCGCCTGTGCCTGGTTCAGATTGCCACCCCTGCCGAGAGTGTCGCGGTCGATCCCCTGGTGATCGACGACCTATCGCCGCTGGCCGAGCTTATGGCCGACGAGAGCGTGACTAAGGTCTTTCACGCCTGCTCGCAGGATATGGAGGTTATGCTCCATACCGTGGGCGTGCTGCCACGACCGATTTTCGATACGCAGGTTGCCGCCGCCTTTTTGGGCGAGCGCCAGCAGATTTCGTATGGCGCGCTTGTTCAGACGTTTTGCGGCGTCTCGCTGCCCAAGACCGAGTCGCTGACCGACTGGTCGCGTCGCCCGCTGACCGATAAGCAGATTGAGTACGCGATTGATGACGTCAAGTACCTGATTGTCGCCTATACCGAGATGATGAGTCGCCTGCGCGAGCTGGGCCGGGTGGACTGGGTGCTCGACGAGCTGCGCCCGCTGGCTGACGAATCGCACTATCGCGCCGATCGCCACGAGGCGTTCCGCAAGGTCAAACGCATCAACTCGTGCAGCCGTCACCAGCTGGGTATCGCGCGCGAGCTCGCCGCCTGGCGCGAGGACCGCGCCGAGCGCCGCAACATCCCGCGCAAGTGGGTCATGTCCGACGACACGCTGCTGGCGCTCGTTAAGCGCAATCCTGTGCGCGTTGAGGAGTTCCGCAGCATCCGTGGTACCGATCAGTTGGGGGAGCGCGACGTGGATGGTGCGCTCATGGCCATCAAGCGCGGCGCGAGCTGCCCGCACGATCGCCTGCCGCTCATGGTGCGCGGGCATCGCCAGATCTCTCCGGAGCTGGAGAGCGTGACGGACCTGATGTATGCGCTCATTCGCCTGGTTGCCGAGCGCTCGGGCGTGGCGACCTCGGTCATTGCCTCGCGCGATGACCTGGCCGACTATATTGAGCATCCCGAGCAAAGCCCCTTGCGCGAAGGCTGGCGCTTTGAGCTTGTGGGCTCGCGCCTGGACGATTTGCTCTCGGGCAACATGGGACTCACCGTGAAGGACGGCAAAATCGAGCTTTTATAGTTACGCGGTTTTACCAAACGCTGTAAACGTCGTTCTAGAGCTGCAATGCCAAAACATCGATGGTGTCTCGTTGGCTGGGCGAGTGGGTAAAATGCCTCCAACGTGTAACTCGATTCGGAGGAATTCGCATGCCTTATTACTATGGATACGGCTTTGGCATCGACCCGCTGTACCTGCTGGTTGTTCTTGTCTGCACGGTGCTTGGCCTTGCCGCACAGAACTACATCAACTCGACATACAAAACCTGGTCCAAGGTTCGCTCGGACGGCGACACGGGCGCCACGGTCGCTCGCCGCATGCTCGACGCCAACGGCTGCAACGCCGTGGGTATCAAGGGTGTCGCCGGCGAGCTCACCGACCATTACAACCCGCAGGACAATAACCTGTATCTCTCGGATGCCAACCGTTCGGGCGGGTCGGTCGCAAGCGTTGCCGTCGCCTGCCACGAGGCGGGCCATGCCGCCCAGCGTCAAAGCGGTTACGCCATGATGAAAGTGCGTACCGCCCTGGTTCCGGTTGTCAACTTTACCCAGAACACTTGGACCATCGTGTTGCTCTTGGGCCTGTTTATGAACATCGCGGGACTCACGACCCTCGCGCTGATCTTCTTCTCGTTTAGTGTGTTGTTCCAGTTGGTTACGCTGCCGGTCGAGATTGATGCCAGCCGCCGCGCCGTGGCGTATATCGAGCAGTCGGGTATGAGCTCCAAGCAGGTCAACGGTGCCAAGAAGGTCCTGACGGCAGCCGCGCTTACCTATGTTGCCGCAGCGCTCACGTCGATCATTCAGCTGCTCTATCTTATGGCTCGCTACAACAGAAACTCCAACCGATAACAAATTGGCTTGACAGGCGCCGCGGAGATTTGTGTCCCCGCGGCGCTGTACTATGTGTTGGACTTGAATTTGCGCAGGGCCGGAGCCCATGTGCACGATGACGAAAGGAGGCTGCGTGGCAGGCTGGAATCTGACCGGCAATGCCGTTTCCGCCGAGTTCGACGGTTCGGATGAGCAGGAGCGCAAGGAGCTCAGCGTGAGTCAGGCGGTAGAGATCGCTGCCGGTGCGCTCGATGCCATTCCGCAGCTGAGCGTCCTGGGCGAGGTCACGGGCTTCCGTGGTCCCAATGCCCGAAGCGGCCACTGCTACTTCCAAATCAAGGACGACTCGGCGGCCGTCGACTGCATCATCTGGAAGGGCGCCTATCTCAAGCGCACTTTCGATCTGCGCGACGGCATGCAGGTGAGCTTTAAGGGCAGCTTCAATCTCTATAAGGCCACGGGCCGCATGAGCTTTGTCGCTCGCTCGTTCTCGCTGGCGGGGGAGGGCCTGCTGCGTCAACAAGTGGCGCAACTGGCCGAAAAGCTACGCCGCGAGGGGCTGATGGACGAAGCGCGCAAACGTCGCATCCCGGTGTTCTGCTCACGCGTGGCGGTCGTTACCTCGCTTTCGGGTGCCGTAATCGACGACGTCAAGCGCACATTGCGTCGTCGCAACCCGCTCGTCGAGCTCGTTTGCGTGGGCGCCAAGGTTCAAGGCGAGGGTGCGCCGGCCGAGCTTATTGAAGGCCTGCGCCGTGCCGCTTCCATTACGCCGGCGCCCGACTGTATTTTGCTCGTGCGTGGTGGCGGTTCCTTCGAGGACCTCATGACCTTTAACGACGAGGAGCTTGCCCGCGCGGTGGCGGCTTGCCCTGTGCCCGTGGTGACCGGCATTGGCCATGAGCCCGATACCTCGATTTGCGACATGGTGAGCGACCGCCGCGCCTCCACGCCCACGGCGGCGGCCGAATCGGTGGCGCCGGCCATGACGGAGTTGGCCGATGTGCTCGAGGCGCGCCATCAGCGTCTGGGTGCCGCGATGGCATCGATGATTGGGTCGGCCCAGGTCGACCTGGAGATGCTCGATCAGCGTGGCCGTCGTTCCTGGGATACCTATACGGCTCGCTTGGGCGACGCGCTCGATGCGGCCGCATGCCGCCCGTGTCTCAACGATCCGACATTTATGGTCGAGCGTCGTGAGTCAGAGCTTGCCTTGACGGCCGATCGTTTATCCGGTGCCATAACGCGCTCGGTCGGGGCTTTCCGATCCAGCTTTGAACGCCTGCCCGAGCGTCTGGCTGCAAGCACCTCGGGACTCGATGGCAAGCGCCATGCGCTCACGCTTGCGAGTTCCCGTCTGGAGCATCAGGGACGTACGATGCTCAGCAAACCCGCGTCCGACCTGGGCCGTGCAGCGGCTTCGCTCGATGCCCTGTCGCCGCTCAAGGTGCTTGCCCGCGGCTATTCCATCGCGTACAGCGATGATGGTGTGGCTACGAGCGCCAAGGCCTTTAAGCCCGGCGACGCCATTCGTGTGCGCATGGCAGACGGTAACGTTGCGGCAACGGTCAATACGGTCGAATAGACCGCGTTTTACAGTGATAAACCTTTGGGAAAGGAAACAGATATGGCAGAGAAGACCCCGGTCGAGCAGCTTACGTACAAGCAGGCCTCGCAGGAGCTGGAGCTCATCATCCGCAGCTTGGAGTCGGGTGATATGGAGCTCGAGGAGTCGCTCGAGAGCTATACTCGCGGCGTCGAGCTCCTCAAGAGCCTGCGCACCCGCTTGTCCGATGCCGAGCAGAAGGTCTCGGTGCTCCTTAAGGACGTCGACGGCAACGACGTGCTCGCCGACGGCGAAGCCGCCAACACGGACGACAACCTCTCGTTCTAACCATCCCGACCAAATATAATTACCTTGGTCTGTGAGAAAGGAACCAACCATGTGCGATTGCATCTTCTGCAAAATTGCCAACCACGAGATCCCCTCGACCGTTGTCTATGAGGACGACCAGGTCATCGCCTTCGACGACCTCAATCCCCAGGCGCCGGTCCACACGCTCGTGATCCCCAAGAAGCACTACAGTGACATCGCCGACAACGTACCTGCTGAGACCATGGGCGCCATGGCTCACGCCATCCAGGAGGTCGCTAAGGCCAAGGGCTTGGAGGACGGTTTCCGCGTCATCTCCAACAAGGGCGTCAACGCCGGCCAGACCGTCATGCACTTCCACATGCACGTCCTCGGCGGCAAGAACCTGGGCGAGAACCTCATCTGAGGGCGCACGGCCCGTCGCCTTGGCTGCCTTTGGAGTAATCTATGCAGCTTTCTCAACTCGAATACCTTCAAGCGGTAGCGAACTACGGCGGCGTGCGCAAAGCGGCTCGCGCCGTTCACGTGAGCCCACAGGCTGTTTCGTCGGCAATTAAGAAACTGGAGTCTGAGTATCAGATCGTTTTGCTCGACCGATCGGCGGGGGGGGGCTGTCT
>CABRFW010000096.1 GCA_902470265.1 uncultured Collinsella sp. | reverse complement strand
CCGCGCGCCACGCGCACGTCGTCCATACCGCCCGGCAACTGGCTCGACAGCTCCAGCAGGTCGCGCACCAGACCCTTGATGGTCGTACCGCCGCCAAAGGAACCGCCCTCGCCCGCCATGGGATACCAGGCATAGAGGGCCTTGAGCGATGCCGCGAGCTCGGGGGCGGCATCGGGTGCCGTCGCGCGGGCCAGCACGTGCTCAACAGCCTGGTCCATAAGCTCGTCGGTATCGGTGAGCACCGTGAACTCGGGGTCGATGCCCAGCTCCAGCGCGTGCGCGCGCAGGATACGCGAGCACATGCCGTGAATGGTCGAAATCCACGCGTCGTCGACGGTCAGTGCTTCCTCGTCCATGCCCTCGTCGATAAGCGCACGGCGCACGCGGTCACGGATCTCGGCCGCGGCGTCTTTGGTAAAGGTAATGGCGAGTACCTGGTCCAGATGCTCGACGAACGGACCGGATTCGGGCGAGAGCGCATAGACGATGCGGCGCGTGAGGGTAAAGGTCTTACCCGAACCGGCGCCCGCCGAGACAAACAGCGGACGGTCGAGCGTTTTGACAATCTGCAGCTGTTGCGGCATCAAAGTCGAAAGATCCATGGTCTACACGTCCCTCCTTACAAACGTTCCTTCGTGGTTATACGAGCAGCGCGCATGCGCGGCCTGAGCCGACGCCGGGTCGACGGCGGCAACGTTGCCCGCCTCGAGCTCGCGCAGGCGCTCGGCGATGCCGGCCTCAACGCGATCGAGCAGGACGTCGAAGTCCATGCTGCCACCCTCGCCGGGGAAACCTTTCTTAAGGCCCGGGATGCGACCGTCGCCGCGCTCTTCCTCGAGCAGCTCGGCGCTCGCGGCACCGCGCAACGCCGGCTTGCCGCCCTTGGTCGAAAAGTAGAGCGCCGCGCGGGTGTCCAAATCCAGCGCCCGGCGCATGGCCTGGGCGTAGATGAGCGTTTGGGTATGTGGTGGCAACCAGCGCGGATCGTCGATGGGCGCCGTGCCCGATTCCTCGTCGCGCACCGTAGGGTCGGCGAGCTTAAACTCCTCAACGCCCGTGCGATGCTTGTAGTCGATCACCACGGCACGATTCTCGGCGTCCACGTCCACGCGGTCGATGCGCCCGCCAAGCGGCCAACCGGCATACTCGACCTTGAGCTCGTTGAAGGCGAACTCCAGGTAGCGTGGCGCAAAGGGGGCAAGTGCCTCGGACTCGTAGGCGAGCACGCCTTCCAGCTGCGGCAGAATCTCGGCCACCTGACGTTCCTCTACCGGAGAGAGCGGCACGAGCGGACCCTCGGCACCGCGCTTGCCGGCGTGCTCGGCCAAGGTCTCGTCAAAGACCTCGCGCAGCAGCTCCTGTGCGCGCGGCAGGTTCTCGGGCGTCACGCGCTCCATGCCCTCTTGGGGCAGACGGGCATGCAGATGCTCCAGCACGTCGTGGACAAAGTTGCCCTTCTCCATGTTGCCAAAGCCCGCGTCGATAGACTGGGGCTTGACGCGATACGACACGAACCAGCACAGTGGGCAGGTAGAATAGGCCTCGATCTGCGAGGCGGACGTCAGACGCGGCACGAGCGGCGCGTCCTCGCCCTCGCCATCGCGACGGCGCAGGACCAGATACGGAATGGCTTCATCGCTCAGATGCTGAGGAGCTTCGCAGGTCACGCGCTCGCGCCTAAAACCTTCGCCTGCAGCGGGATCAAAGTCGGCGATGATATCGCCCTCGCCCACGCGCGTGGGCCTGGCAGCGCCAGCGGCCTCGGCATGTGCCCGCAGCTCGGTCCATACGGCTGCCGGGTAGCACTCGCGCGCCTGGCGATCGTGTGTCACGCGGGCAAGCGCGACCGGACCGCTCGTCGCCTGCATTGCACGGCCAAAGCGCACGCGCAGCAGGGCGGCGGGCTCCAAAGACACGCCGTCGCGGCGCAGCTCGGCCGTCAACGTGGCAAGCGGGCCCTCTTCGTGCGAAAGCGGATAGCTGTCCAGGTCGACATCGGCAAACAGCACGGCATCGTAGCCGCCAGGACGCAAAACCGACGCATCGGCAAGCGACACGAAGCGCACTTGCGCCCGTGGCGTGCGGTCGACCTCGTAGGTCTCGTAATCGTAAGCGGTGCTGCGCTTGTCCACCTTAGTTCGAACGCCGTCGAGAACCGGCACGGTCGCGGCCTGCGACACGTCAAGCGCGCGAGCATCGTTCATAAGGATGTCGATGGCATGGCGCAGCAGAGCCGTCTCTGCCTGGCGACGGGCCTGGCCGTCAAGGCCGCCTAGGGCGCGATCGGGCAGCGCCTCGGCAACGGCGAGCATGGCCTTGAGCGCCGTCACGGGTTTGTCGCGCCACAGCGCCTGAAACACGTCCGAGACCACGCATGGCACGTTCTTAAACCAGTTATCTTCGCTAGCGGCCTTGCGGGCGCCCCTCACCTGGCCCTGCACGCTCTGCAGCAGGCTCTTGACGCCCGCAGTGGTTTTGTTGCGCGACAGGCGCATGTTCTTGTCGAAGCCGCGGGCGCTCGCGGCGTCGGCACCCGAAAGCGGGCTATAAATCCAGTCGGTAAGCTCTGAAGCGGGCCACCACTCGGTCTTGGAAGCGGTGCCCTCGTCGGCGGCTTTCATACGCTCGATCAGGTTGGCGAGCGCCGTAAACTGCCTGCCCGCGATGGACTGGGAAAACGCCGTGAACTCAGTCGTCTCGGCCGCAATGTGACGCGCCGCCAGACGAGAGGCGAGTTCGCCGAACAGCTGGGGTGCCCGGGCAGAAACAACGAGCACGCGCACGGGGTCGGCAGAAGCGCCGTCGACCTCGGAACCCCGGCACGTTTTTACCAGATCATCAATTGCGTCCGCATAAGCATGAGCACGGGCATGGGGGCCAGCGACCTCAATAAAGGCAGGCTGAGCGGCGGTCCCGTAAGCGGCATCAGACGCGCCGACACCCTCCCCTAGCGGCGCGATCTCAAACAACACATCGCGGGCATCAAATGCCGTGGCAAGCTCCTCGCGCATCGCCGCCTGCTCGCGGGCAAGCAGCACGACGACCTCTCCCCCATTGTTCGCCACGGCCGACAGCAGCTCGAGCAGACCGTGCGTAAACGACGTGATACCGCGCACGCATACGGCGCGAGTGCACGCCGGCAGGCTATCGGCCAGGACACTGGTCATAATGTCAGCTGCCTCGCAGGGCTCAACCATATCTCGACGGTCCAAACCGCCCGCGTAGGCGCGCAAAAGCTCGAACACACGAGCCTCGGCATCGCTTTTTGGCTCAGGCTGGCAGTTGTCGCCACGGCATCGTTCGGCACCCGTCCCCGCAACGCCCGGCAACACGTCGCGGGCCATGCGCGCGAGCATGCGCACTGTGCCCTGGCTGCGCGAAAGCGGCTGCAGATCGGCATCGTCGAGACGCGTGACCATGTCCGAGAACAGCATCTGGCGCTGCAGGTTGTCGACGAAACCGCGCCCGTCGCCCAAAAGCTCCCAAAGCGAGCGAAGCCACGATGTAGACGTCTTGTAGTCGATACCCAGCGAAACGCCGGCTTCCGCCGCATCATGACGGCACAGGTCGAGCTCGGCAAACGTAGGTGCCAGCAACACGGCACGCCCGTGGCGGACAATAAGGTCGGCAAGCAGCGCCGACTCGGCATCGCTCAAATCCGTGCCGGCATTGGTGGTATAGATTCGAACAGGCATGGTCCTCCGCTCAAACTGTTCGCAATAATCAATGCATCCATCCTACCCGCCCACGCGGACACATTGCCACCACAGCTCCATCTTTTGGTACAAAGCAACCTGGCCCCAACGAACCAGCCGATTGCGGGCATATAAAAACCGCCCCCGGAGGAGCGGTTTTGCACAATTCGTTTTTGTCGCCGGCCTACTCGCCATCCTCCAACTTAATGAGGATCTTGCGGTAGCCACCGTACTCGCCGTTCAGCGCCTTTGAAACGCGGCTCACCGTGGTGGACGAAGCGCCGGTACGGGCCTGAACCTCAACATAAGGCTCGCCCTCGTCCAAATAGCGCGCAACCTGCAAACGCTGAGAAAGGTCGCAAATCTCGCGCGGCGTGCAGATATCGGTCAAAAACGCTTGGATATCCTTCTCGTCGTCCAAAAGGCTAAATGCGTGGACCAGCTGCTTGACATCAGGCTTGTCAAACATGTTCTCGATATTCATCGATCACCGCCAAACCCGCCAAAAGGCATCGAAGTTGATACTGACATCGGGCATCGTTCGCCCGTTCTATGCAATAGGGCAACGCCTGTGGCTTTTGCCCGTAGCAGTGTAGCACACCACCAAACTAAAGCGACAAGACTCTCTGCCAGCGGCGCGTTTTTCAGGACGAACGCCGTTTAGAAACCATATGCGCACGTAAGCTCCACGAATATTTGAGACAATGGGCGCCCAAACACCGCGGCGCGCCCGCGCAACCATCCAGGTCGCCGCCGTAAGCCGCTTCACGCGACGCCAGCAATCCCGGCGCAAGAAAGGATTCACGCCATGCGCTTTATGCTTAACTGGCTCTTCACCTCGATCGCCATCGCGATCGCCACGTTCCTCGTCCCCGGTATCCAACCCTTCGGCTTTGCCGAGACCTGGGTCTGCTTTGCCTTTGTGGGACTGTTCCTGAACATTGTCGATTCGTTCGTCAAACCGTTCCTCACGGTCATCTCGCTGCCGCTCACGATCATTACGCTGGGCATTTTCCAGCTTGTCGTCAACAGCTTTATGCTTGACCTCGCGAGTTACCTGTCGGTCAACCTGCTGGGCGTCGGCATCTCCATCGCAAGCTTTGGCTCGGCCTTTATGGGCAGCATCCTGGTGTCCATCATGCGCAGCATTCTCGACAGCATCGCCGAGGACTAAAACGGCCATTCCGGCCGTGCCCGTCTCAACAGCCCAAAACGAAGGCCGCCCATCGCAAAAATGGGCGGCCTTCTTATTTATCAAGTCTCAAAGGACGAGAGAATCTACCATTTCTACCCGTCCCCACATGGCGGGTGTGGGTTAGATGACGTAGTCGTAGCCATGGTTGGGAGCGACAAGCTGATCAAGCGTCACACCGTCGAGGTAGTCGTTGATGAGCTTGTCCAGGTTCTTCCACACGTCGAGCGTGGGGCACTCGTCCGAACGCGAGCAGCCCTTGCAGTCGCCGTCCAGGCATGCGACCGGCGCCAGACTACCCTCGGTCAGGCGCAGGATCTCGCCCACCGTGTACTGCTCGGGCGGGCGCGTGAGCACGTAGCCACCGCCCTTGCCACGCATGCCCGAAAGCATGTTGGCGCGCACGAGCGTAGCCAAGATGTTCTCGAGATATTTCTCGGAAATCCCCTGTCGCGCCGCGATCTCTTTGAGCGGGATGCGACCGGCCGCCTGGTGCTCGGCCAGATCGACCATAACGCGCAGGGCATATCTGCCCTTAGTAGAAACCAACATGTATAGTGCTGCCTTTCGGTCATTTAGTCCGTAGAAATTCTAGCCGAAAAATTGGTTTTGAAAATACCCGTTCCGGTCAAGATGGTTAATCGACTCGTAATAATCTTCTATTTCCTATTGCGTTACTAGGCTTTACTGTCTACTATGCTTGCCAACAGCAAAACGAACAACCCATAAGGTTTGTGGGTTTCGCTGCTATACACACCGTAAAACCACACGGTATCCAGTCATTTGAACACTTTGGAGGTTCACCATGAGCAATGTTTACACGTCCATCGATCAGCTTATCGGCCACACTCCGCTTCTGGAGCTCACTCACTTTGAGGCCGATGAGGACCTCAAGGCCCGCGTGCTCGTCAAGCTGGAATACTTCAACCCCGCCGGATCCGTCAAAGACCGCGTCGCCAAGAACATGATCGACGAGGCCGAGAAGGCCGGCAAGCTCGTGCGCGGCGGCGACTATACCATCATCGAGCCCACGAGCGGCAACACCGGCGTCGGCATCGCCTCGGTGGCGGCTGCCCGCGGCTACAAGGTGATCATCACCATGCCCGAGACCATGTCCGTCGAGCGCCGCAAGCTTATGCAGGCATACGGCGCACAGCTCGTGCTCACCGACGGCTCCAAGGGCATGAAGGGCGCCATCGCCAAGGCCGAGGAGCTGCAGAAGGAGACCCCCAACAGCATTATCGCCGGCCAGTTTGTGAACCCCGCCAACCCCGCCATCCACAAGGCCACGACCGGCCCCGAGATCTGGGATGACACCGACGGCGAGGTCGACATCTTCGTCGCCGGCGTTGGAACCGGCGGCACCGTGACCGGCGTGGGCGAGTTCCTCAAGGAGCAGAACCCCGAGATTAAGGTCGTCGCCGTCGAGCCCGCCACCTCCCCGGTGCTCTCCAAGGGCCAGGCCGGCCCGCACAAGATCCAGGGTATCGGCGCCGGTTTTGTGCCCGACGTCCTCGACACCCAAGTCTACGACGAGATCATCCCCGTCGAGAACGACGACGCCTTTGCGACCGGCCGCGCCGTGGGCCACAAGGAGGGCGTGCTCGTGGGCATTTCGTCCGGCGCCGCCGTGT
>CABRFW010000095.1 GCA_902470265.1 uncultured Collinsella sp. | reverse complement strand
CGAATTTGCCGCGGAGGCCCGATCTCGACCTATATATAGGTGCAAATGAGTCGTTATCGAAGTAATAATCCGCAGGCTTACTCCACTATGCCAAAGTGTTCCCTTGGGAAATGTCACCAGTGCAGCAAAATCCACCGTCCTTCACATCCAAACTCAGCAAAACGGCAGGTCAAAGCTATATGGATACGCCCGGAGCCGTGTATCTAGAGGTTTTCGTTGACAGCCCCCAAGGTGGCATCGTATTATCTTCTTCGTTCGCGGGGGCGGCGGTCCAAAAGACCAAAGGACCTGCGGATACTTGAACGATTGGGAGTTTGCCCGAGTGGTTAATGGGGACGGGCTGTAAACCCGTTGGCTCTGCCTACATAGGTTCGAATCCTATAGCTCCCACCCGTCAAGTGCCTGTATAGCTCAGTCGGTAGAGCACTTCGTTGGTAACGAAGAGGTCACCAGTTCAAGTCTGGTTGCAGGCTCCATCCGGCGGTGTAGCTCAGTTGGTTAGAGCACACGGTTCATACCCGTGGCGTCACTGGTTCGAATCCAGTCACCGCTACCATAGGTAACACGGTGGCTTCTCAATAGTATGTTGAGAGGCCACTATGGTATAAAGGCAAAGTCCCGTCCGGGGACGACCTGTTTAGAGGAGGGCTTTATGGCCAAAGAGAAGTTTGAGCGCACTAAGCCGCATGTTAACATCGGCACCATTGGTCACGTCGACCACGGCAAGACCACGCTGACCGCTGCCATCACCAAGGTTCTCTCCGAGACCGAGGGCTGCAAGGCTGACTTCACTGCGTTCGAGAACATCGACAAGGCTCCCGAGGAGCGCGAGCGCGGCATTACGATTTCCGTCTCCCACGTCGAGTACGAGACTGCTGCCCGTCACTACGCTCACGTTGACTGCCCGGGCCACGCTGACTACGTCAAGAACATGATCTCCGGTGCTGCTCAGATGGACGGCGCTATCCTGGTCATCGCCGCTACCGACGGCCCCATGGCTCAGACCCGCGAGCACATCCTGCTCGCCCGTCAGGTCGGCGTTCCCTACATCGTCGTCTTCCTGAACAAGTGCGACATGGTCGACGATGACGAGCTCATCGACCTCGTCGAGATGGAGACCCGTGAGCTCCTCTCCGAGTACGATTTCCCCGGCGACGACATCCCCGTCATCCGTGGCTCCGCTCTGGGCGCTCTCGAGGGCGACGCCAAGTGGATGGACGCCATTCGCGAGCTCATGAAGGCCGTCGACGAGTACATCCCGACGCCTGCTCGTAACAACGACCTCCCGTTCCTGATGGCCGTTGAGGACGTTATGACCATCTCCGGTCGTGGTACCGTTGCTACTGGCCGTGTCGAGCGCGGTGAGCTCAAGCTCAACGAGCCCGTCGAGATCGTCGGCATCAAGGATACCCAGAACACCGTCGTTACCGGTATCGAGATGTTCCGTAAGTCCATGGACTTCTGCGAGGCTGGCGACAACGTCGGTCTGCTGCTCCGCGGCATCAAGCGTGAGGACATCGAGCGCGGCCAGGTTCTCTGCAAGCCCGGTTCGGTTACCCCGCACACCAAGTTCACCGGTGAGATCTACGTTCTGACCAAGGACGAGGGCGGCCGTCACACCCCGTTCTTCGATGGTTATCGTCCTCAGTTCTACTTCCGTACCACCGACGTTACCGGTACGGTCAAGCTCCCCGAGGGCACCGAGATGGCTATGCCTGGTGACCACATCACCATCGAGGGCGACCTCATCCACCCGATCGCCATGGAGGAGGGCCTGCGCTTCGCTATCCGCGAGGGTGGCCACACCGTCGGTTCGGGCATCGTCTCCACGATCATTGAGTAAATTAGCTCTTTGATATAGCTGACTTAGAGAACCCGGCACTTATATGGGTGCCGGGTTCTTTTCTGCAATGGATATTGAGCCGTTGCTGGTGTCGAGAGGATCGATAATGGTCCTGGATGCACCGTCGATTAGCTCTCGATGGCTTCATTGATGTGTTCCAAATATGAATGGATCCACCGAGAACCAATTGACTCGAGGTTTTCATTGACAGCACTTACGTGGAGCTGATAAAGTAACAACTCGTGCCCGTACGGGGCGGAAATGAAAGGTTCAGGATACATGCGTACTCTAGTTACTCTTGCGTGCACTGAGTGCAAGCGCCGCAACTATACGACCACCAAGAACAAGTCGACCATGCCTGATCGTATGGAGATCAAGAAGTATTGCCCCTGGTGCCGTCACCACACGCTGCACAAAGAGACTCGCTAGTCTCTAGTCACATACGCCAGTAGTTCAATTGGTAGAGCATCGGTCTCCAAAACCGAGTGTTGAGGGTTCGAGTCCTTCCTGGCGTGCCAGTCATTATTCCGTAAGCTCCCAATTGGGGGCTTACGGTTTACTCATGTATAAGCGCATTGCGCGGAGGTAACCCAAATGGCCAACAAGAAGAACAAGAAGAAGGCTCAGCAGCAGGCGCCTGCCAACAACGCTGCCGCCAACTCCAAGGTTGAGGCCAAGAAGGCCGTTGCCAAGAAGAACGAGAAGGCTGCGAAGTCCAAGAAGAACGAGAAGCCTGGTTTCTTCGCCCGCACCAAGAAGTATTTCGCTTCGGTCAAGTCCGAGATGAAGCGTGTCACGTGGCCCGATAAGAAGGAGCTCGTGAACTACTCGGTCGTCGTTTGCGCTTCTCTGATCGTCGTCGGCGTCGTCATCGCTCTGCTCGATGCTGGCTTTGGCGAGGCTCTTGCTCTGTTCTCTGGATTGAGGGGCTAAACCATGTCTAAGCGTTGGTACGTCGTTCACACTTACTCTGGATACGAGAACCGCGTTAAGTCCGATCTCGAGCATCGCATCGAGACTATGGGCATGCAGGACCGTATCTTTGATATCGAGATTCCTATGGAGCGCGTCACCGAGATTAAAGAGGGTGGCAAGCGCGAGACCAAGGATTCCAAGATCTTCCCGGGTTATGTTCTGGTCCGCATGGAGATGGATGACGATGCTTGGACGTGTGTTCGTAACACGCCTGGCGTCACCGGTTTCTTGGGCGGCAACGGCAAGCCCGCTCCGCTTTCCCGCGACGAGTACAACAAGATGACTCGTCGTCCCGGTAAGGGCGATTCGCCCAAGCGCACCTCGGTTGATATTCAGGTCGGCACGTCCGTCCGCGTCACCGATGGCCCGCTTACCGACTTTGATGGCAAGGTCTCCGAGGTTAACACTGAGGCTGGCAAGCTCAAGGTCACGCTGATGATCTTTGGCCGTGAGACGCCGGTCGAGCTCGACTTTAACCAGGTCGCTGTCATCGCTTAAGTTTTTGTCCGTTCGCGCGAGCGTGCTTCTTCTGTGACTGCTCATCTCAGGAGTGCTTCTAACACGTGCGTGCTTACGATATAGCAAGTACTTCACACTCGTGATTCGAAAGGAATGACCATGGCTGAGAAGAAGGTTGCCAACGTCATTAAGCTCCAGATTCCTGCTGGTGCCGCTAACCCCGCTCCTCCCGTCGGCCCCGCCCTGGGCGCTGCTGGCGTGAACATCATGCAGTTCTGCCAGGCCTTTAACGCCGAGACGCAGGACAAGAAGGGCGACATCATCCCCGTTGAGATCTCTGTCTACGAGGATAAGTCCTTCTCCTTCATCACCAAGACCCCGCCGGCGGCTCACCTCATCAAGAAGGAGCTGAACCTCAAGTCTGGTTCCGCTAAGCCCCAGGCCGAAAAGGTTGGTCAGCTCTCCCAGGAGCAGCTCACCAAGATCGCCGAGATCAAGATGCCGGACCTCAATGCCAACGACATTGACGCCGCCAAGAAGATCATCGCCGGTACCGCCCGTTCCATGGGCGTCACCATCGCTGAGTAGCGATTTCTTTAGGTAATAACGGGTGCTCCGACCGGGGCGCCCGTTATATGTGTGCAATAGGGCACACGATACGATGTGGGAGGGCATAAGCCCGTTTAACCACAGGAGGTAATGCACATGGCTAAGCATGGTAAGAGCTATAACGCCGCTGCCGAGAAGATCGACCGCGCCACGCTCTACACCCCCCTTCAGGCTGCCAAGCTCATCAAGGAGCTCGACACCGCCAAGTTCGACGAGACCGTCGAGGCCCACTTCCGTCTGGGCATCGATACTCGTAAGGCTGACCAGAACATCCGTGGTTCCATCTCTCTGCCCCACGGCACCGGCAAGACCGTTCGTGTTGCCGTCTTCGCCGAGGGCGAGAAGGCTCGCGAGGCCGAGGCTGCCGGCGCCGACATCATCGGTTCCGACGAGCTCGTCGCCCAGATCCAGAAGGGCGAGATCAACTTCGACGCCGCTATCGCTACGCCGAACATGATGGCCAAGGTTGGCCGCATCGGTAAGATCCTTGGTCCCCGTGGCCTCATGCCGAACCCCAAGCTCGGCACCGTGACCATGGACGTCGCCAAGATGGTCTCCGAGCTCAAGGCCGGCCGCGTTGAGTATCGCGCCGACCGTTATGGCATCTGCCACGTGCCCCTGGGCAAGAAGTCCTTCTCTGAGCAGCAGCTCGTCGAGAACTACGCTGCCCTGTACACCGAGATCCTGCGCGTCAAGCCCTCTTCTGCTAAGGGCAAGTACGTCAAGTCCATCTCCGTGTCTTCCACCATGGGCCCTGGCGTCAAGGTCGATCCCGCTGTCCAGCGTGACTTCCTGGCTGAGTAACTAACAGTTACTGCCTGAGCAAAGCAAGCATTGCTAAAGAAACCCGGTTCTGCCCCGTGCAGGACCGGGTTTCTTGCTATCTCGGGCCAAAACCACCACAAAGGGGACAGGCACCTTTGTGGTGGTTTTGGCACTTTGGCGTCAATGTTATGGCATCGCAGCGAGCCGGTTCCAAGTGCCTCAGGTCGCCCCGAAAGAGGAGCGACGCGTACTTTGGTACGCGAGCGACGGCTTGAGGGGCGAGATGGGGTGCTTGGGGCCGGCACAGCGTCAAGCCTTAAAGGTGGTTACCAGGGGGTTCTGGCGGTAGAGGACTCGATGGCCTCGTGGCGTTTGAGCTCGCGGCGCATGGTTTGCGAATTGAGCCAGGCTGCCTGCCAGCCACGGATGGGGTAGCGTGTCTCGTCCAGTTCAAACTGCGTATAGCCGCAGGCGTTGATGATCGTCGTCCCGCACGCATGTTGCCGCTCGCGCTGAAAATCGGGACCGTAGCTCTGGTGCACATGTCCGTGCACCATGAAGTCGGGGCTCCAGGACTCAAGTGCTGTGTTAAAACAGTCGAATCCTCGATGTGGCAGATCATCCAGATCGCCCATGCCGGCGGCGGGCGCATGGGTCAGCAGGATGTCGCAGCCGCCGACCATCCTCACTTTGCGTGACAGCTTGCGCATGCGCTTGGCCATCTCGCGCTCGGTGTACATGTTGGCACCGTCTCGATAGCGCATGGAGCCGCCAAGCCCCGCAATGCGGACGCCGCGATACACGTACACGGTGTCTTCGACGCAGATGCATCCACCCGGTGCATGACGTGCATAGCGGTCATCGTGGTTGCCGCGCACGTAGATGAGCGGCTTGTTGATGACGGTGACCAAAAACTCAAGATAGTCCGGGTCCAGATCGCCAGCGGACAAAATCAGGTCGACACCTTCAAAGCGCTCCTTGCGAAAGTACTCCCATAGGCATCGTTCTTCGGTATCGGCTATGGCAAGGATTTTCATAGGGCGTGGACTTTCGGCTCATCGTTGGGCTGCGGAATGGCACCTACCACGTTGTCGGCCAGCCAGTCCATCTCGACGATTTGCGTGCTCGGCAGCGGGGGAAAGCCCTCGATCTGCACCACGCCGTCTTGGCTATGGAGTTCGCCGCCAAATGGATTGATGGAGCCCTCGACGATGCCATTGCGGAGCAGCTGAACAAGCTTGCGCGTCTGATAAGGCAGGCCCGGAGCGTAGCGAATGTCGATTACGCCCGAGCTCATACCATACCAGTAGTTGACGGCGCGAACCTGGCTATCGTCACTGGTCTCATCCCAGGTGCCATGCAGCAGGCTTCGCACGATAAGCTCGTAGTATCGGCCCCAGTTCCATACCGGCATGGCAATGCCGACGACCTTGCCATCGACCAGGCGGTGGAGTCCGTAGGCCGTGGGGTCTTCGAGTGACTTTGACATGTCGGCGCCGGTCATGACGCTCACGCCTTCGCGGCACATGGCCTCGGCAAGACCGCCGGCGGGCACATCGCCCCAGGTGAGGATTACCTGCGCGCGTGGGTCGAGCAGCGAGGCGCCAATCGCAAAGGCGTTGATCTCGCTGAGTGCGCCTGAGGCGAAGACCGACGCGTGGTAACCGATGCGGTGGTTGTCCGCCATGCTGGCGGCAAGGGCGCCCAGGAGAAACTTGGCCTCGTACATCTTGCCAAAGTACGAACGGACGCTTTGATGGGGAAGGCCGATAGAGCAGTTGAGGAATCGCACCTGGGGATACTCAACGGCAGCCCTGAGCGTATATTCCATCAGGCGGTGCGAGGTCGAGAAGATGACGTTCGCCCCGTGCTTGACGGCGGTCTCCACGGCGGCGTAGAACGCGTCCGGATCGTGGCGGTCCTCGAACGCCTCGGTGCGCACGATACCGCCAAAGTGCTCATCGAGATACTGA
>CABRFW010000094.1 GCA_902470265.1 uncultured Collinsella sp. | reverse complement strand
GAGCCACCCGCCGCGCCTAATATTAGTAGCATTTTGATAAAGCGATTTAGCAAAAACATCGCATCTGACCTGCTTTTTTATTGTGTTGGTATCTTCATAAGGTAACCAACTTTACCTACCGTTTACCGCCAGTTTTAGCACGTTTACCAAACCGCGTATCCTCTGCTCAAGCCCGTTCAAATCCGGCCGTATAGTTCCCTCACGGCCCGCATCTGGCGGGTCGATTCGTTACCACGGTCGTGCGCGTAAGTGCATGGAAGGGGAAGTATCGTGAGCGATTGCAAGAGGGTTTACCGTTTTGGAACCGATGCCCAGGGCACCCGTGTCACTGAGGGCGACAAGTCCATGAACTTCGTGCTTGGCGGCAAGGGCGCAAACCTTGCCGAGATGAGCCGTATCGGCCTGCCGGTTCCCGGTGGCTTTACCATTACCTGCCAGACTTGCGTCGAGTACTCCGGTGCCGGCAACGTGTGGCCCGAGGGCGCACTCGATGAGATCGTTGCTGCCGAGGCAGACCTCGAGGCCCGTTGCGGCAAAAAGCTCGGCGACGCCTCCGATCCGCTGCTCGTGTCGGTTCGCTCGGGCGCTCCGTTCTCCATGCCCGGTATGATGGACACGGTCCTCAACTTGGGTCTCAACGACGACTCCGTTCAGGGTCTCATTGCCCAGACGCGAAACCCGCGTTTTGCCTGGGATAGCTACCGCCGCTTTATCCAGATGTTCTCAAACGTCGTCATGGGTGTCGATGCCGACCTGTTCGAGAACGCCCTGACCCAGGCCCGCCTGGTCGCCGGCGTTCGCGTCGACTCCGAGCTTTCGGCCGAGGACCTGCAGGAACTCGTCGAGACCTTTAAGGGCATCTTCTCCGAGAACGTCGATGCCGCCCTGTATCCCGAGCTCGAGGTCGCTGACGGCAAGCCCGTCTTCCCGCACGACCCGGAGCTTCAGCTACGCCTTGCCATTCAGGCCGTCTTTGGCAGCTGGATGAACGAGCGTGCCTGCATCTACCGCAAGCAGCATGGCATTTCCGACGACCTCGGCACCGCCGTCAACGTGCAGGCCATGGCCTTTGGCAACAAGGGCGAGACCTCGGCGACGGGCGTCGCCTTTACGCGCAACCCGGCCGACGGCACCAAAGAGTTCTACGGCGACTTTTTGGTAAACGCCCAGGGCGAGGACGTTGTCGCCGGTATCCGCAACACCGAGCCCATCGCTGACCTCAAGACCACCCCGGGCCTCGAGTCCGCAGGTGAGGAGCTCGAGCGCGTGTTCCTGACGCTCGAGGATCATTACCGCGATATGTGCGATATCGAGTTCACCATCGAGCAGGGCAAGCTCTGGATGCTCCAGACCCGCGTGGGCAAGCGCACCGCCACTGCCGCCCTGCGCATCGCCATCGAAATGGTCGAGGAAGGCCTGATCACCCGCGAAGAGGCCGTGAGCCGCATCGATCCCGCGCAACTCGACCAGCTTCTTCACCCGCAGTTCGACTCCTCCAAGAAGTACGAGGCTCTCGCCAGCGGTCTTAATGCCAGCCCCGGTGCCGCCGTGGGCGAGGTCGTGTTCTCGAGCGACGACGCCGTCGCGCGCGCCAACGAGGGCCACAAGGTCATTCTGGTTCGTTGGGAGACCAACCCCGACGACCTGAAGGGCATGGTCGCCGCCGAGGGCATTCTGACCAGCCATGGTGGCAAGACGAGCCATGCCGCCGTTATCGCCCGCGGCATGGGTACGCCCTGCGTCTGCGGCGTTGAGCGCTTCCACATCGACTCTGCTGAGAAGGTCGTGCGTATCGAGGGCAGTGACCGCGTGCTGCGCGAGGGCGATGTCATCTCCATCGACGGCACCCAGGGTACCGTCGTCGACGGCGCCGTTGACCTGGTCTCCGCCGAGCTCACCGGCGATCTGGATACCATCCTGTCCTGGGCCGACGAGATTCGCCTGGACGAGACCGGCGGCCATGCCAACCATGTGCGCGTCAACGCCGACAATCCCGAGGATGCCGAGCTCGCCCTCGAGTTTGGCGCCGAGGCTATTGGCCTGTGCCGCACCGAGCACATGTTCCTGGGCGACCGCAAGAACATCATCCAGAGCTTTATCCTGTCTGACGATGAGGCCGTGAAGCAGCAGGCCCTGGCCGACCTGCTCAAGGTTCAGACCGAGGACTTCCTGGCGATGTTCAAGACCATGTCCGGTCGCGATGTGGTCGTCCGCCTGCTCGATCCGCCGCTTCATGAGTTCCTGGATAATCCTCGCGAGCTCGAGGTCGCCATCACCAAGAAGGAAGCCGCCGGCGCCAGCGAGGAAGAGCTTGCAGCCCTGCGCGCCCGCCTGCGTCGTATCGACGGCATGGTCGAGTCGAACCCCATGCTCGGCCTGCGCGGCGTTCGCCTGTCCGTCGTCTTTAGCGATCTGCCGCTCATGCAGGTTCGCGCCGTCGCCACGGCCGCTGCCCGCCTTATCAAGGAGGGCGTCGACCCGCATCCCGAGATCATGGTTCCGCTCGTTTCCATCACGGCTGAGCATGTCCAGACTCGCGAGGTCATCGAGCGCGTAATCGCCGAGGTTTCCGACGAAGAGGGTGTCGAGCTCAATATTCCCGTGGGCACGATGCTCGAGCTGCCGCGCGCCTGCATGGTCGCTGACGAGATTGCCCATCACGCAGACTTCTTCTGCTTTGGCACCAACGACCTGACCCAGACCACCTTCGGCTTCTCCCGTGACGATGCCGAGGCCAAGTTCATCCCGCTGTACATGCATAAGAAAATTCTGAAGGACAACCCCTTCGAGACCATCGACGCGGCGGTGCTGGAGCTCGTGCGCATGGCCGTGGAGAAGGGTCGCGCCACCAACCCCGACATGCACTTTGGCGTGTGTGGCGAGCACGGCGGCGACCCCAAGTCCATCAAGGGCCTGTTTAATGTGGCCGACGTGGACTACGTGTCCTGCTCGCCCTACCGCGTGCCCCTCGCACGCCTGGCTGCCGCCCAGGCCAAGCTCGAGGCGAAGCGCTCCGCGTAACGTTTTGGGTTCAGACGCCTAACGTAGCCCCCCCTCATGCCGTCCGTCTCATTCGTGAGGCGGACGGTTATCATGTGCGGGTTTTGTCTTTTTGTCTGCGTAAAAAATTGTTCTTGCAGCAGAAACCCGCGCGTGTATACTCGAATACGTTTGTTCAACTACGTGCCGGCCAGAGTGGTACGGCACCTCTAGAAGAGTAAGGAATTGCACATGGATTACATCCGCGCAATCGAGCGTCAGCAGATCCGCGAGGACATTCCTCAGGTTCGCGTCGCCGACAACGTCAAGGTTCACTACCGCATTAAGGAAGGCGACCGCGAGCGCATCCAGGTCTTCCAGGGCGACGTCATCCGCATGGCCGGCGCCGGTGCCCGCGAGACCTTCACCGTCCGCAAGATGTCCTTCGGTGTCGGTGTTGAGCGTACCTTCCCGCTTCACAGCCCCAAGATCGCCAAGCTCGAGGTCGTTCGTCATGGTCGCGTCCGTCGCGCCAAGCTGTACTACCTCCGCGACAAGGTGGGCAAGGCTGCTCGCATCCCCGAGAAGCGCTAAGTAGATCGCAGCGTCTGTCCACTCGTTTGGACACAAGGGTCACCTTCGGGTGGCCCTTCTTTTTATCTGATTTGCATGCAAGGAGGGCCTGGTATGGCCAATATGACGAGCTCGGTTTCGGCATCGCAGGTTGCCGGAGAGCTAGCGAGCGCAACGTTTGAGGAGATCCCCGCCCTCGTGGAGCATTATCGCGAGGACCCGCGCCAGCAGGTGATCAAGGCTTGTGAACGCGCCCTCAAACGCCATGCTAAGGAACTTGCCGAGCGCGAGCGCGTCAATGACATGTACGAGCTTATGCATGAGCTTGGCGGCGATGGGGTGGTCGTTGGTGTCGACGAGGTGGGCCGCGGCTCGGTAGCGGGTCCCTTAACCGTGTGTGCCGTGTGCCTTCCCATGGAGCCGCGCGTCTGGGGCATCAACGATTCCAAAAAGCTCACGCCGGCGCGCCGCGAGTTGCTCTCAGTGAAGATTGCCGAGGTGGCGACGGCGATCGGTTTTTGCCATATCGCGCCTAAGGATATCGATGAGATGGGCATGGCCCGTGCTATCCGTACCGCCGTTGCGGGCGCCGTGGCCGATACGGGACTTGAACCCGACTGCGTCCTCATGGATGGCAACCCCTTGGGCGCTGTTCCTAACGAGCGCGATGTGGTGAAAGGCGATGCCAAGATCGCCTGCATCGCCGCAGCGTCCATCATGGCCAAGGTCACGCGTGACGAGATGATGGTCGAGTACGACGCCGAGTACCCCGAGTACCATCTGGCCGAGTCGAAGGGCTATGCGAGCCCCGAGCACATCGAGGCCATTCGCAAACATGGACTTTGTCCGCTGCACCGCGTGAGCTTTTGCGGAAACTTTCTGCAGACTGAACGCCTTTTCTAGGCCAATTGTGGAGACAGGGACCTATGTGGTTTTATAAACCTGCTGGTAGCGGGCCGTATGCAGCAGCATTGCTGCGTACGGCCCGTTTTTTGTCGGCATTTGGTCAGCTTTTGGTTTGCTTCCGGTACTTACCCGCATGAAAGGTGCCCTCATCATCGGGGCAATGCAGTGTGCGGGAAAGGAGACCCCATGAGTGCCGCAAGCAAAAAGAGCAAGACGCAGCAGCTCAAGGAGCGTTGGGAAAACGGCGAGCTCGACTGTGGGGCGATGACGCCCGAGTTTATCAAGGGACTCAGTCCCCGCGAGCTGGGCATGCTAGGCGAGCTGATCACCATCGACTACTTTAACGAGCGCGGCTACACCTTGCTGGAGCAGGGTTATCGTTGCACCGAGGGCGAGGCCGATCTGGTGCTGCTCGATGAGCTCGACGATGTCGTGGTGATGGCCGAGGTCAAGACCAGACGCGTTGCGCTGGATTGCAACACGCGGGTCTTTCCCGAGGAGGCCGTGGACGCCCAAAAGCAACGCCGCTACCGCCGCATCGCAAGTTGCTATCTCATGGAGCATTATCCGCTCAAGGCGATTCGCTTCGATGCCGTGGGCGTCACCATCCGCGACGGGCATATCGCCGAGATCGAGCACCAGTACAACGCGTTCGATTGGCAGGTGTCGTGATGGCGTTCGAGACGTTTGCCGTTCACGCGGCCTGCATCCGCGGCGTCGAGGCGATTCACGTCACGGTCGAGGTCTCGCTTGCCGGCGGCGTTCCGGGCATTCAGATGCTCGGCATCCCGAGTATGGAGGTGATGGAGTCACGTGGTCGTATTCGCTGTGCGATGCGCTCGGCCGGCTTTGAGATCCCGCGCTCGGGCATTACGGTCAATCTGGCGCCCGGCGATATTCGCAAGACCGGTAGCGGCTTTGATCTGCCCATCGCCATCGCGGTTCTAGCGGCCGATGGTCAGATTCCCCGCGACAACCTCGATCGTTGTCTTATCGCCGGCGAGCTCGGCTTGGACGGCACGGTGCTTCCTGTCAAAGGCGAGGTGGCGTTTCAGCTATTGGCTCGCGACATGGGGCTGTCTTTTATCGCCGGCAGGTCCGACCAGCATGTGCCACTCGCGGGCGTGGATTGCGGCTTTATCGACCATCTGTCTCAGCTTGCTCACGGCATGGGCGATGCCGCACGGCACTACTTGGATTCCGAGGGTGTCGAGGCGACCTTTGAGCCCGAGCTCGACTATGCCGACGTACTGGGACAGGAGGTCGCCAAGCGCGGCATGGCGCTTGCGGCCGCCGGCGAGCTCGGACTGCTCATGATCGGCTCGCCTGGTTCGGGCAAGACCATGCTTGCGCGGCGCATGACAGGCATTTTGCCCGAGCTTTCTCTCGAGGATCAGCAAGAGGCGCTGTGCATCCATTCGGTCTTGGGCGAGAACATCGATGGACTGCTTGCGGGGCATCGCCCCTTCCGCAGCCCGCATCACAGCATTTCGACCGCGGGCCTCATCGGCGGCGGACGTCCAGTGCATCCGGGCGAAATTAGCCTAGCTCATGGCGGCGTGCTCTTTTTGGACGAGCTAGCCGAGTTTCCCACTGGCGTGCTGCAGACGCTGCGTCAGCCCATCGAGCGCGGCTATGTGAGGATCGTACGCGTCGACGGGGCTTTTACCTTCCCGTCGCGCTTTCAGCTGCTGGCTGCGAGCAATCCCTGCCCCTGCGGCTTTTTGGGCGATCGCGAGGTACCGTGTCGCTGCTCGGCGGCGATGGTCGAGCGCTATCGGTCTAAACTGCGCGGTCCCTTGGCCGACCGTATCGACATGATGATCGATGTGACCCGTCCCGACCCTCAAGTGATTATCGAGGGTGCGGAGGGTATGTCGTCGGCCGAGTTACGTGACTACGTTGTGCGCGGTCGTGCCTTTCGCGCCTGGCGCGAGTCCCGTATGGACGATGCGGATGCCGAGGCCGAGGATGACGAGACGCGGTCCATTGACGGCGTCGTTTCGACCTTCGAGCTCGATGATGCTGCCGAGAAATGCGTACTCGGCCTATCCAAACGCACACATCTCACGGGCCGCGGCATCGTACGCCTGGTGCGTATCGCGCGTACAATCGCTGACGTCGCCGAGAGCGAGCAAGTGACGCAGGACCACGTGCTCGAGGCGGCGATGTACC
>CABRFW010000093.1 GCA_902470265.1 uncultured Collinsella sp. | reverse complement strand
TAGCAACAGTACTCATATTTGGCATTTTTTGCCCACTGTTATATAACTAGCCCCTATAGCAAGCAAAAAGCAGGCCGCAGCCCATTGCTGCGGCCTGCCCGAAGCCCCGAAAGGGGCGTTAAGCGCTGTAGCCCAGCGCCTGAAGCACAAACATAACAACCGTCAGCACCGTGATCACGCCGATGGTCGCCCACGTGAGCACGTTCCATACGCGGCCGTTGCGGTTGGCACCCATAATGTGACGGTCGGCGGCGATAACCACCTGGAACACCAAGACCACGGGCAGCAGCACGCCGTTGATGACCTGCGAGGTCATCATGATCTGAAACAGATCGACACCGGGCATGAGTACCAGCACGGCAGAGATGCCAATGATGGCCGTAATGATGCCGCGGTAGACCGGAGCCTCGTCCCAGCTGCGATCGGCACCGCGCTCCCAGCCAAATGCCTCGCAGATGGCGCTGGACGTAACACCCGGCAGCACGCACGCAGCCAAAAAGCTCGCCGCAACCAGGCCCGAGGCAAACAGCACCGTGGACCACTGGCCCGCGATAGGCTCCAGTGCACGGGCAGCGTCAGCGGCATCGCTAATCTGAATGCCCGCCGGAAACAGCACCGTACCGGTCGTGATGATAATGAAGCCCGCAATGATATCAGCAGCGATCGAGCCGCTTACGGTATCGATGCGCTGCAGCACGATGTCGTCCTCGCCCGCGTTCTTATCGACCACGTTGTTCTGCGCCAGGAAGATCATCCACGGTGCGATGGTGGTACCGATTGTTGCGACCACGAGCGACACGTAGTTGGGATCATTCTGAATATTGGGCACGACCAAATCGACCGCGACCTCGCCCCAGTTGGGGCCAGCCATAAACGCGGCGACAATATAAGTCACGAACACGCAGCTTACCAGCAGCAAAATCTTCTCGATACGCTGGAAACTGCCCGACATGGTAAGCATCCACACCAGCAGCGCCACAAGCGGCACCGAGATGCTCGCCGGGACGCCAAAAAGAGCAAGGCCGCTCGCGATACCCGCGAACTCCGAGATGGTCACGGCCGTGTTGGCGATCAACAGCGCCGCCATGGCCAGCACGCTCTTGCGCACGCCAAAGCGCTCGCGAATGAGCGACGCCAGGCCCTTACCCGTGACGCATCCGCAGCGCGCCGCGGTCTCCTGCGTCACGATAAGCAGCACGGTCATGACGGGAAGCATCCAGAGCATCTTATAGCCATAGCTGGCGCCCGCGCTGGAATACGTGGCGATGCCGCCGGCGTCATTGCCCGAAAGCGCCGCCAGAAGACCGGGGCCCATGGCGCCAAAGATGGCCGCGATGGTCAGCTTTTGCTTGGTGCTCGCCTTTTGCTTCGTGTTTTGCACGCGACCACCTACCCCATGACCGACATGGTGAGCAGCACCGCGGCGATGCAGTACGCCACACACGAGATCATGACGGCGATGACGTTCATGGCGGTGCCCGACGTATTGAGGTCGTGCTCGTCGCGCCAGAACAGCACCATCAGATAAATCACAGCGCTCATGTTGCCAACCAGGCAAATGACGGCAGCGATATTAAAGCAGCCGGTAAAGAGCTGCTCCTCAAACATGGTGGCATCGGGGAACGCGGCGGTGCGCACCAGCTGCGCGCACAGGTAAGTAACAAGCGAAAGGATCAGGCCCATACCCGTGCTCTGGAAGAAGAATCCCAGGTACGGTTTGGGCTCGTCGTCGTGACCGTCGTACTCGAGGAAGTAGTTCTTGACGAACGACACCATGCGCGAGGCAGCCAGCAGCACGAGCGGCATGGCGCACATGGGGAACACCACCAGATGCGCGGAGCCCAGCGCCGTCCCCAACACCGTCGCCATAATGCACGAGGCGATGCCCCACACGACGACCCAGTACTGACGATGCACGAACCAGCTGAGCACGTTCGTCGAGTCGTCCGACGCGCTATCGCCCGAGCCGACACCGGCGATCTGCAGGTCCTCCTGATGCTCCTCGGCGATAACGTCCATGGCGTCGTCGAAGGTCACGATACCCAGGATATGACGGTTCTCGTCGCAGACAGGGATGGCAACCAGGTCGTACTTGGTCATCTCGTCCGTCACGTCTTCCTGGTCCTCGTCGGGCGACACGTAGACCAGATCGCGATAGGCGAGCTGGCCCAGCGTGGCGTCGCGGTCGGCCACGATCAGCGTGCGCAGCGAAAGCACGCCCGTCAGCATGCCGCTCGGGTCCTCGGTATAGACGTAGTAGACGCTCTCAAAGTCCTCGTCGAGTTTGCGAATCGCCTCGATGGCATCGCCGACCGTCGCCGTGGCGGGCAGCGAGACAAACTCCGAGGTCATGATGCGGCCGGCGGTGTTGTCCTCATAGCCCAGCAGGTTACGAATCGCCTTCTCCTCCTTGACGCCCATCAGGCGCAGGAGCTTCTCGGCCTTCTCGTAATCGAGCTCGTCGATCAGGTCGGCAGCGTCGTCCGGGTCCATCATGGCCAGCATCGACGATGCGTCGGTATCGGACAGGCCCTCGAGCATCTCGGTCATAAGCTCGTCGTCATCGAACTCCGAGATGGCCTCGGCGGCCTGTGCCGTATCGAGCTGCGCGAACACCTGCGCGCGCAGGCGCGGATCGAGCTGCTCGATGATGTCGGCGATGTCGGCAGGATGCAGCTCGCCAAGCGTCTTGTGCGACACCGAGAGCTGGATGTTCTTAGTCGAGCGATCGAGCAGGTCCATGTAAGACCAGGCGATAATGTCCTCGCTGAGCGGCTTGCCCAAGTGCTTCATAAAGCCCTCGACGACATGCTCGAGCGTGGGGCTGATGGCGCGTAGCAGACCGCGAGCACCGACCTCGGCGCCCAGCAGGCGCAGCTGATTCTCGCCCGACATAGAGAACTTGATGTCGTTTACGCGCACGACCTTCATGCCCTGCGTGTCGACAATCTGCTTGTTGAGCACGTCGCGGGCAAGCAAGAGTTCGGTCGGCTGCAGGTACGAAAAACGGATTTCGGTGGCCGACGTCTTAAGGTGTACACCCGTCTCGTCGATACGGTCGACCCATTTGCGCCAGCTGATCATAAACGGCGTCTTGCCGGGACCACGGAACGCGAGCGACGTCACGTGCGGAAAAACTTCGCCGGTTGCAATGCCAAAATCGTTAACCACGCCGAGCTTTTCGCCGTCGACGTCCAAGACCGGCAATTTGAGCATCTCACTCAGATAATTCAATGGTGCTCCCCATCATTATTCCTGCGGACCGCGCGACCATGCCGGCACGCAATCCGTGGACTTTTAGATATGTATACGCATGCGCGGGCGGCACACCGCTCGGCGCTCACACCCCGTGCACGCGCAGAAAGCACCTGCATGGGGTCATCGACTGTATGGTCGAGGTTTGGATTTCACCTGTAACCTTTCTCTTGACCCTCATTAACCGCAGTAACTATAGCATCAGCATCGCGCTGCGGCACCGAATTTATGCGCTGCACATTGCAGGCATACCAAACGCTGACGTATCCGTGGCATAGAGCCGGATGAGCACAGTGGGACAAAGCGATTAAGACCGCCCTAAACGACCAGTCGTTTAAGCACGTCCCCGATGACTACTCTGTGGCGTCATCGTCCTCGGGGAGTTGGGGGAACACGGCGTTTTTGGGCATGGAAGCCTTGGTGAGCGAGGTGAGCTTTTTGCTCAATGCCGTGTCTGTCTTGACCAGGTCGCTGAGCGTCACGATCTTGTAGCCGTCGGCAATGAGGCCGTCGATAATCTGCGGCAGCGCCTCGAGTGTCTGCTCGGCGCATTCGTCTCTATCGGTGAGCAGCACGATATTGCCCGGCGTCACCGAATCGAGCACCGTCGAGACCTGTTCGTCGGCACCGTTGAGCAGCCAGTCGCCCGAGTCGATATTCCACGAGACCACGGCGGAGACCAGGTCCATCGCATCAATCCAGTTTTGCTCGTCAAAGGCAGCGTAGGGAGCACGCAGCAGCATCGTCTCGACGCCGGTCGCCGACTTAATCGCGTCGGTGCCTTTCGTGATCTGTTCGCGTACCGCCTCACGGTCCTGACCCTTGAGCGAATCGTCGCTATAGCTGTTGGATCCGATCTCGCACCCAGCATCGACAATCGCCTTGGCCGTGGCAGGCGAGGCCTCGACCGCATCGCCCGAAAGGAAGAACGTCGCGGTGACGCCCTTTTCCTTGAGCACCTGCAAGATCTGCTTGGTAGCGCCGCTCGGACCCTCGTCAAACGTCAGCGCCACATACTTTTCGTTACCCTTGGGCGCCACGCTGGCGCACGCAACGACGCAATCGGTGGCGGGCACAACCTCGCCGCGGTCTTGCGTCTTGCCCGACTGCTCACCAACCCACACCTCGGAGCGGCCCTGGACACCCCACGTCTGCACATACTCGATAGCGCCCGTACCCTCGACCTTGAGCTTGGGCTCGATAACCGTAGCCTGAACCTCGTGCTTCTCGTAGGTGTTACGGCCATCCTTGACCGTCACCTTCTCGCCGCCCTCAAGTTCGCGGCTATCCCATTTGCCCTGTTTCACGCGCTTGCCGTCGACCTTCACCGACAGTTTTTCGCCCCCATGGCGCTTGAGCACGCTGTCATCGACGGCCAGCAGGTCGCCTGCGTCGTAGGTGTCAGTCAACTCCTGGTCGTCGATGAGATTCTGCAGCGTAGAGCCCACGCGCACCGCGGTCTTCTGGCCGTTGAGCTCCACGTCCACGCTGCGGTTGACGTAGCCCACGACGGCAGCGATAAACAGCACGAGCGCACAGCCCACGGCGATGAGTGCGTAGGGCAGGCGAGACGAACGACGGGGCGTACGGCTGTTGCCGATGCGCGCACTGCGGTCGCTAAACCCGCGGCTATGGTTGAGGTACATCGCGCCGGGCTTACGGTGACGCTTGCGCTGACCGCTGGGCAGCTGCCCCAGGTCGCGGCGCGCCGTCGGACGCGCACCCGAACGCCCGTTTAAGTTGGATCCGTTTTGGCGCATGTGCCCTCCCCCATAAACACAGCAAGCCGGAGCAACAGGTCTCCGGCTTGCCTCCCATCATTTGGTACGTCGCTATTTTGTAGCTTTTGACGAGCCTCCGCTCGCCTTTTGGTATTCGTCCTTAAACGCCTTGAACATGCCGCGCGTCTTGCCGAGCTGCTTGCCCAGTGCGCGACTGCCCTTGTCCACGGCAACCGATCCCTTGTCGTCGAGCACCTTGGCGCCCTTTTTGACCTTGTCGCCCACCACGACGCTGGCCTCGGCGGCCTTGGCAGCCGCACCGCCCGAATACCCGAGCGACTTGACCTCGTCCGAAACAATCATCGCGCCGTCCGCATAGCCGCGCAGCATCGTCGGCGGCACCTGCGTGTCACCAACCAAAACACTCGAAGCAGCACCGGCGGTCACATAGAATGCCTGCACGATGCCCGAGCGTGGCTTGAACTCAACGTCCGAGCAATAGCCCACGACGTCGCCTGATTCCGTGCGCACGTCCATACCGACCCAGATGATGCAATCGTCCAGGTTGATGTCGAGGCGCTTGGCAGCGGCGGCATCGTACGTGTCCTTGACGTCATCGACCGCAATGGCGCCCTCGTAGACACCAATGGCGTCGAGCGCTACGAATCGGTCGGGGCGCTCGATCATGCCCGCGATATCAGACTGGCGGACCATAAAGCCGACCACGCGCGTACCGCCCGGGGTAAAGACCGGAAAGTGAATCTTTCCGAGCTTTTTAGGGCTGCGCGGCGTGCCGTCCTTTTTGATGCGCTTGTCCTCGGTAGGCTTGCGATAGATCTTGGCGCCGACAAAATCCCCGGCGCGCATTATGCCTCGGTCGAGGGCTCCGCAGCCTCGGTATCAGCCTCGACGGCGTTCTCGACCACGACGTCGGCGGCGGGCGTCACGTTGCCACCCGAGATGGCATCGTTGAGCTGCTCGCGCAGCTGGTCCATGCGCTCGCGGGCCAGATCGACCTTGGCGCGCAGGTCATCGGTCTTGGCGTCGACCATCGGGCCAAAGTCATTCACCGCAGCACGGGCCTCCTCGGCGCTGTGCTCGTAGGTGTCGCGCATATTGTCCCAGGCGTCGTTGGCGATATCGGCAGCCATGGCGCGGGTCTCGGCGCCCGAGCGCGGGGCCAGAGCAACGCCGACAATAGCGCCGGCAGCGGCACCAAAAAGTGCGCCGGAGACAAAGCTGAAAGTCTTACCCATGATCATTCCTCTCCTGCGGGCACGTCGGTGCCCACCGTTTGAATGCTGTCCATTATACCCGCAGCGCATCACTTGCCGCTCCGCTCATCTGCGTACGGCAAAGGCGCAGGTACGTGATGGTGATAAACGCGTAGGCCTACTCCTGAGGCATAGCCGGCATGGTCACCGTGGCACCCGGGTCCTCGCCGGCGCCGTCCACGAGCGGCAGACCGCCCTCATGCGCAGGTCCTGCCGGAACCGTCGCCGCACCGCCAAAGACGGCAGCGGAGGCCTCGTGGTTCTCGGCAACCGCGCCCTCGGTATCAATCGCCACCTGGGGCTCGTCGTCAAAGTTGGGGACGCCCTGGGGCTCGGTGGGAACGGGCTCGGCGGTCGCATCGGCAACGGGCTCGGCGTCAACCGGCACATCGCCCTCGTCAGCGCCCTCGTCCTCGGCCACGTCCTCGCCGTTCGCAGCGGCAACGGCCTCGTGCGGGTCCTTGC
>CABRFW010000092.1 GCA_902470265.1 uncultured Collinsella sp. | reverse complement strand
CCTCCCATCGTGTGCGGGGCACCCATTACGCCCCGCGCTATAAGTCCCATCCTAACGCTTTTGAAACAAAAAACGCGTGAGAACGTCAAAGGTGTTAAAACGTTTCAACAGATGATGAATAATGTTGCGGCAAAGGGACAGCCCCTTTGCCGCATTCGGTTACTTTCGGCAGCCCTCTTTCCAAGCCTCGGCCGCAACCTTCCAGCGTAAGCGCAAGTCGCGCTCGCGGTCGATGAACATGATGGCAAACGCGACAAACAGCAGCAAGCTCGCCACGACGATGGCGTGCAGGCCCATGCGCTCAATACACCAGTTGCCCAACACGGCGCCAAACACAAAGGTAAAGATCACGCCAAAGTACAGCAGGCCATTTTCCAAAAAGCCGCGCCTGTGGGTGATGATGTAATCGTCCACGTTTTGCAGCGCGTTGCGCAAGTTGCCGATGCACATGGTCGTAGCGATGCCGTGACCGTGGATCTTGCGGAAGCTCTCGACTTGCATGCCGCAGGCAAACGAGGTGAGGCAGTTGGCGAGCAGGTTGTAACCGCCACCGGGGATAAAGCTCACGCCCAGCAAGATGACGGCTTCAAAGAACACCGTCACTTGGCGCCAGTGAATCACGCTGCCAAACCGCTCATGTACCAGGTCGGCAAGCATAATGCCCACAGCAAACGACACCACGGGGAAGAAATAGCGTCCCGCCAGTGCCCAATTGCCCTCCGAGATGCTCACGCCCACGAGCAGGATGTTGCCCGTCTGCGCGTTTGCGAAAACATGGTCGCGCCCAATGTACGAATACACATCCATAAAGCCACCGGCGAGCGCCAAGATGATGCCCAGCTCAATAGACTCCGATATCTGTTTGGCACGCTGCATCGTCGTGCATCCTCCTTGTTGACGACTCTCTCGTGCGTTGGCGGAAACATAGCCGCCGTTCATACTGTAACCCATTGACAACATGGCGTGCGCGCGAGACGGGTTCTCCAACGCGCAGATACACAGTCTGGAAACAAACAGCGGGCGCGGCGCCGGCACCCGCATCGACACGCCGATCCGCCAGCTCGTGTACTCCACCAGTCTTTTTAGCCCCGTCCCAAAAAGACTGGTTACAATTACGTGCAGCATACAAACACCGGGAGGGATCGTGGCAAAAAAGCCTCAGCACGCTCAGAACAACCAGCGCAGTCAGCAGGGCAAACAGGGCCAGCAACAAAAGCGCGGCGGCAAGGCACAGGGTGGGCACACCACGCATACCCCAGCAGCGCCCGTCCGTCCCTGGCGTCCGGGCCGCGACAAGTTTCTCCCCGTCAGTCGCGCCGATATGAATGCGCGCGGCTGGGACCAGTGCGACTTTGTCTACATCTGCGGCGACGCCTACGTGGACCACCCCAGCTTTGGTATGGCCATCATCAGCCGCGTACTCGATGCACACGGCTACAAGGTGGGCATTATCTGCCAGCCCGACTGGACCGACCCCGCCAGCATCACGGTGCTCGGCGAGCCGCGCCTGGGCTTTTTGGTCAGCGCCGGCAACATGGACTCCATGGTCAACCACTATTCGGTGACCAAGCACCGCCGCCACACCGACGCCTACACGCCCGGCGGCGAGGAGGGGCGCCGTCCCAATCGCGCCGTCACGGTCTACGGCAACCTCATCCGCCAGACGTTTAAGGACGCTCCCATCATCATCGGCGGCATCGAGGCGAGCCTGCGCCGTCTGGCCCACTACGACTACTGGCAGGACAAGCTTAAGCGCTCGGTACTGCTCGACTCGGGCGCCGACATCCTCATCTACGGCATGGGCGAGCACGCGATTGTCGAGATCGCCGACGCACTCGACGCGGGGCTGCCCGTCGATCAGATCACCTATATCAACGGCACCGTCTACCGCACGGGTTCGCTTGACGAGGTCTACGACTACGACCTGCTGCCCAGCTGGAACGACCTTGCCGCCGACAAGCTCAACTACGCACGCAGCTTTAATGTGCAGCAGCAGAATATGGACCCCATCACCGGACATCGCCTGGTAGAGCCCTATCCCAACAACGTCTATGTGGTGCAGAACCCGCCATCGGCGACGCTCACCACCGACGAGATGGACGAGGTGGCCGAACTCCCCTACGCACGCGATTGGCATCCCGACTACGACGCGGCGGGCGGTGTGCCGGCCTTTGCCGAGATCAAGTTTTCCATTAGCTCCAACCGCGGCTGTTTTGGCGAGTGCTCGTTTTGCGCCCTCACCTTCCACCAGGGTCGCGTGCTGCAGATGCGCAGCCACGACTCGATCATACGCGAAGCCGAGCTGCTCACGCGCGATCCTGAGTTTAAGGGCTATATCAACGACGTGGGCGGACCGACGGCAAACTTTAGCCGCCCTGCCTGCGACAAGCAGCTCAAGCATGGCGTGTGCAAGAACAAGCGCTGCCTGTGGCCGAGCGTATGCAAGAACATGGTGGTCGACGAGAGCGGCTATACGCAGTTGCTGCGCGACCTGCGCCAGCTGCCGGGCGTCAAGAAGGTCTTCGTCCGCAGCGGCATCCGCTTTGACTACACCATGGCCGATGCCTCGGACGAGTTTTTGCGCGAGCTGCTGGAGCACCATGTCTCGGGCCAGCTGCGCGTGGCACCCGAGCACGTGAGCGACGCGGTGTTGTCCGTGATGGGCAAGCCGAGCCGAGCCGTCTACGACGCGTTCTGCCGTAAATTTGAACGCCTGAACCGCGAATACGGACTCAAGCAGTACGTAGTGCCGTACCTAATCTCGAGCCATCCCGGCTCAACGATGAAGGAAGCCGTGGACCTTGCCGAAGCCGTGCGCGACATGGGCTACATGCCCGAGCAGGTGCAGGACTTCTACCCCACCCCGTCCACCATGTCAACCTGCATGTACTACACCGGCGTGGACCCACGTACCATGCAGCCGATCTACGTGGCACGCGACCCGCACGAGAAGGCCATGCAGCGTGCGCTCATCCAATACCGCAAGCCCGAGAACTACAAGCTCGTGCGCGAGGCGCTGGAAAAAGCCGGGCGTCGTGACCTGATCGGCTACACCAAGCATTGCCTGATCCGTCCCGTGCCGCCGCGACCGGGCGAGACGTCTGCTGGCGGCGGACATGGCGCCGGCAATAAGGGCGGCAAGGCCCACGGTGGCGCTGGCGGCGCCGGCAAGGGGCCTAAGGGCAGCAAGGGTCACGGCGGCATGTCGCGCGCGCAGAACACTGCCGGCCGCAACCGCGCGGCCCAGGGACGGCAGGGCGCCAACGGAGGCGGCAGGCGCAACTAAGGCAGCGGTGCCGTCGCTATGTCCGTCTCGCATGCGTGGCGCAGTGAGCGCATCGCCTCCACGAGGATGATGCCGGCGATGGCAACCGTGACCGCCACGTCGAGCGGCGTGTTCACAAACCAGAGCATCGTCATGAGATACGACCCGGCATTAAAGGCAAAGTGCAGCAGAATCGTGTAGCAGAGCTTTCCGGTGGTCACGAGTACCCAGCCAAAGATGAGGCCGGCGGCACCCGCATAGCAGCCCTGTACCCAATTCATGTGCATAAAGCCGAAGATTGCCGCCTGCAGCACAATCGCCGCGGCGACGCCCCAGGTACTCGGGGCCGCCCAGGGCACTATGGCGCCGTCCTGCGCGTTCGCGCGGCGCCGGCGCTTCCAGAGCGAACGGCACTGTGGATTAAACGCACGCAGCGAAAACTCAAAGATGATGCCGCGCACCAGGAGCTCTTCGCAAAACGGAGCGCCGAGCACTGTGGTCAAGACCGCAAGAAGGCTGGTATCGCCCATGCCCGTCTCCTCGACGAGATCGCTATAGTCTGCCGCGACCTCGGGCAGCAGCGACAGTACGCCGTCGCATAGGTAGCTAATGACCACCTGCATGGATAGGCCGATCACAACAATGCAGACAATGCGCTTCCATGCCGCGCCTGCTCCCCCGCCGAGTGGGCGTTCGCCTTGCCGGCGCGCCATGAAGGAGCGGGGCCACAGATAACGCCACCACAGCAGCGCCATCAAAAATGACGCCGTCTGAGCGGCAGCCTGAAACCATTGGATATCGAGATTGTCGACCGGGAAACCTGTCAGCGCCGACACGATGTCCAACGCGGAGAACAAAACCATGCTCAGGGCAATATCGGCAGCGACGACGCCAAAACAGGCAAGCGCCCAAATCATCGCATTGAGCATGCCAACCTCCTCCCGACGACTAGTCATTGGGGACGTTCTTCAACGACTAGCTGTTGGGGACACTCTTTGCCAAAGGCCCCGTTGGGCGAGATGTCAAACGGAAAGGTGCCGCAGCGATTGAACGCGGCGATAAACATGCGGATGGCGTTGGACGGCGTGGTGCCCACGAGCTGGGTTGCCGCCGCGAAGGCTGCCTTCTCCTCGGGCAAGACCTTCGCGACTACGGGGGTCATGTGTTCTGCCATGGCGCTTCCTTTTTGAAACGACGGTGGTGCGGATAGATGCGGGCCACGCGGCTGGGCGACGGGCTGTGAAGGCAACCCGATTGACCCGCATCTGGAGTTTGTTTCTGCGGCGTTGGTATTACTTGGTATTCCTAAGTATTACCCCGCAGATAGAATACCACACCAGACCCCATGGGGACGGAGGAAAACGAATCATTTTGTTGCTGAGTTAGTTTTTAGAGCGTGATGATGTCCGAGATATCGAGGGCCTGAGCGTCGGCGGCGTCGTGCGTGGCAAGCAAGAGCGTGCGGCCGTCGAGCAGGTCGAGCACGACCTTGGTCGTCGCATCGCGCGCGGCGGCATCCAGGCCGGTAAAGGGCTCGTCAAGAATCACCGCGCCGCCCGGGCACAGCAGGGCTCGAGCGATCTCGACGCGACGGCGCTGCCCGCCCGAAAGCTCGGCCACGCGAGCATCCACATCGACTCCCGGCACCAGCAGGCGCAGCAATGCCGCGGCGCTCGAAGCATCCACACGCGCATCGGCGCACACCAGCACGTTATCCAGCGCCGAGGCGGACTCGGCCAAGCGTGCATCCTGAAACACCATCGAGCACGGCGCGGACTCCCCCGCCGCTAGCGCAAGCAGCGTCGACTTGCCCGCACCCGAAGCACCCATCACACAGATACGCCCGCCCGCGGGCACGTTGAGCGCCAGACCGTCCAGTGCCGGAGCCCACGGCGCACGATCGCCCACGGCAAGCGCAAGCTCCGCTGCAGTGCCATCGCTCGCAGCCCCCGCACGCCCGCGCAGTCCATGCCCATGCGCCCGCACGGCCGCGCGCCACGCCACGGGTCCCGAAACCCGCAGCAGCCACACCAGCACGCGCTCACACGCCCACGAGGCGGCAACGACCAGCACGGTCCACGCCAGCAAATCAGCCGTCTCAATCAAAAGCTTTGCCTGATAGATGCGCTCACCCACGGTGCCCACCGCCATGCCGATCAGCTCGGCTGCCACGCCGGCCTTCCAGCTCATGCCGATCACGGCGCGGGCGCACGAAAGCACAAACGGCAGGACTTCGCGCCAGGTATGGGCGCAAAACAGGCACCAGCCGCGCACGCCATGCAGACGGAACATCTGCTCCAGCGGTTTATTCACCCGTGCCAAGCCCTCGGCCAGCGAAAAATACACGCCCGGCAGCGCCATCAAAAAGACAGCGGCGATGCTCACGCGCGCCGATCCCAACCAAATAAGCAGCAGGACCACCACGCAGGCGACCGGCGTCGCCTTTACAAACGACAGCGCCGGAGCCACCAAGTGCGCGAACGCCCGCGACCGTGACGAAATCCCGGCAAGCACGCCACCACACACCGCGGCAAGCGCCAGCCCGCCCAGTATTCGCGCGCCCGAGCCCGCCAAAATCGTCCAGGTGCCGCCATCGCACACCAGGCGCAGCAGCGCCAAGGCAACAGCACCCGGCCCCGGCAAGATCAGCGGCTGCGCTACCAACGCCGCCACCAGCATCCACGCGGCAAGCCAAAAGGCGGCGACGGCACCCGCTGCCGCCACCGCCTTCATACGCTCCGTCATTTGTCGAGCAAACGCACGCACGGGCTACTCCATGTAGTAGAAATCGTCAGCCGGGAGCTTGCCACCCACGGCGCTCGCGTCCGCATCGGCCAGCACCTGCAGGTACCCACCGAGCGCCGCCTTCATATCCTTCCCCGTCCGGCACACGAGCATGCACCCGGGAATCGCCTTTTCGGCAATCGTGGCGTTATCCACGATGTCCGCATCGACCACGGCCTGAGCCCAGTCCGCCGGCGCCGCATTGACGGCCTTCACGCTCGCCTCATGGCAGCGCAAGAACTCCGCCACGGCCTCGGGATGCTCCTCGGCAAAGGCCCGGCGCACCACGGTCACGCCCGTCAGCAAACGGGAGCCCGTGTCACCTGCCAGCTCGTCCCACACATCGGTCAGGCTCACCGGCGCCGACAGCCTGCCTTCGCTCTTGGCGATGGCAGCGGTCTTGAACGGCTCCGGCAGCACGCCCACGGCGGACGGATCGGCAAGCAGGGCCGACAGCACCTCGGTGGGCTCGCTCTTAAACTCGAGCGCCACCTGACCGGTCAGGCCCGCGCGCTCCAACAGGTAGTTCATGACGTACTCCGGCGTGGTGCCCTTGCCCGTCATGTAGACGGTATGGCCCGCCAGATCGCCAAACGAAGTAACGTCCGCGTTACCCGTCACCACGTTCAGCACGCCCAGCGTGTTGATGTCGATGACCTGCACCGCGCCCTCGGTCTTGTTGTAGAG
>CABRFW010000091.1 GCA_902470265.1 uncultured Collinsella sp. | reverse complement strand
GAACTCGATCTTGTAGTCGGTCTTAAAGGGACCGCAGGCAAATCCGCCATAGGAAAACGGAAGCGAAAACAGAGCGAGCATGATGCACTCCATGGGCGAGCGCAGATTTTCTGACAGGTAGGGACACAGGCGCAGCAGCTGTTTGGCCACATTCCCCTTGCATGCCGCGAGGTAATCTACCAGGCAATCGGGTGTCAGCACGGACTCGACCTCAAAGTAACCGACATCTGGCGGCTGGTCTTTGTCCTTTGCCAATTTGTTCACGACAGGCGAGGTGTAGGGAGGCAGATACTTCCCGCGGTCACTCAGTGAAATCTTAGAGCACAGCTCCTGGGCCAGGGCAAATGCCTGGATGCAGCCGACCTCGCGCGCGACGGCTACGCAAAGGGCCTCGGGAGATAGACTGTACACCCCCGGTTCCACCTCTAGAATCGAGCCGGCGGGCAACTCGGAGCATACGGACCAGGTCACGCCAAGAATACGGCGGCGCTGCGCTGCAGATCCTACCAGCAAGCACAAATCCTCTTGCACCTCGCCGCTTGCGGCCCCAATCCGCACCAAATCGGGAAGATAGATGTCCTCGGTCGAGGGCGACGACGTGCGCAGCACACGGCGCTCTTCATCGGGATTAAGGTCCTTCCAGCTTATGTAGCCCATCTGCCGGCGCTCGGCGCGCATCATGCGCAGCGCCGAGGCACCCGTCAAAATTACGGAAGCAGCCAGCTGCTCGCTTGCAGGCTTGCCACGCTGCCCGATCTTTATTGCCATCTGAACCACCCCTACCAAACGCGTGCGATAGCGAGGCCATCAACGGCCGCAGCGCCGGCGCGCTTGAGTTCCGCCGAAGCCGCGGCCATCGTCGCACCCGTAGTGATAACGTCGTCGATAAGCAGCAGGCGCTTGCCCTGCACGTCCTCAACGGTCTCATACATGCCTCGGGCGCGCTCTCGGCGCTCCTCGCGACCGAGTTCGCGCTGGTCGCCATGGCCGTACTTAACGAGGGCATCGAGCAGCGGTACACCCGACAGCTCACAAAATGGACGCGCAATGGCCTCCATATGATCAAAGCCGCGCCGCCGAAACGCCGCCGCTGTCGCAGGCACAAACACAACTGCGTCGGCAGCGGACAACACGCCGCCATAGCGATCGGGGGCCACAACTTGGGCATGCAGGGCGGTGTCGTATAGCAGCTCTGCCAGATACGGCGCCAGGCGTCGCTCGCCCGCGTCTTTGTACGCTTTAATGATGCGCGGCAGCGGATGCGTGTAGGCGGCACATGTCAGGCAGCGATCGAGTGCCTCGGTCATTGCCGAGGACGCACCCTCGACCGAGCACTCAGTGCACAGCAGGTCTCCAAACGGAGCGCCGCATCGAGTGCAGCTATGACGCGGATCGATGAGCGTAAGCGCCGCGAGGCAGTCTTGGCAAATTAGCGCGCCGGAGCGCTCGCAGCCGGCGCATCGCGTGGGCGACAACGCCTCGAGCGCCTCGTGCGCCGCACGCTCGGCAAACGGTAGCAATTCATCCGCAAACGGCAGGGTGCCAACGCTTTGCAGGCAACCCAACGCATTCAAATGTCTCTTCACGACACAACCCTCCCTATGCAAAGGCAGAGGGAGGGTTGTTGATTCAGCGCTATGATACCCCGACGCGTTTGGGGTTAGGCAGGTTAAATCCGCTCGCAGGCGTTATTCGCCGGCAGGCGGTTGCGGCGCGGACGAGCTCGGGGTCGAGCCCTCGCCACCGTCCTGACGCGGCTTGCGGGAACGGCGACGGCGACGGCGCTTTTGACCCTGGTCGGCCGAGCCCTCGCCACCGCGATCCTCGCGCGGCTCGCGCTCGTCGCGAGCGGCGCCACGCGAAGCCTTGGCAGCCGCTCCCCCGCCATCTCCGGGACGACGGCGCGTGACCTTGACCTCGCCATCCGAGACCTGATCGGCAACGGAGGGCACTGAGGGCTTCTGTTGCGTGCCCGAGGAATGGCGACGGCGCGGACGCGGCGCGCGCTCATCCTCGCCACGTGACTTGCCGCCCTTGTCGGCAGGCGCATCGGAACCCGAGGGACCCTTGGAAGCGGCACCAGCCTCGCGAGCAGCTGCCGCGCGGAAGGCATCCTCGCGCTCCTCGCTCGACAGGTGACGGCGGCGACGGCGCGTGGGGTTCATGCCACCGCCGCGGTTTTGCTGCTGAGGCTGCTGAGTCTCGCGCTCGCGGGAGGAGTTCTTGTCTGCAGCTGCAGCCTCGCCGACATCGCCCGAGCCCGCGCGCTTGCGACGACGACGGCCACCGGCGGCCTCCTCGGCCTCAGGCGTTGCGGCATTGCCACGGCCCTTTCCGCGGCCACGACCCTCGCCCTGCCCCTGACCGGCGCGAGCATCGGATTCAGCATCGCGACGACGGCGCTTGGGCATCGACGTACCGGCCAGACGGTCGGCGCTCGACAGGCCATCGCCCACGTCGACGCCGTTCTCGCGGTCGAGCTCCATGAGCGCCAGGCGCATCTCGGGCGACTCGATGCGCTCGAGCACGTCGCGCGTCACGCAGTCGGGGCGGCAGTTGCAGCCCTGCTCGGCGGCCTTCTTTTTGCAGCCCTCCGAGCAGGTCATATCGGCTAGGTTGACCTTAAAAACCTTGCCGTTCTCCAGGCGCAGCACCAGCTGCTCACGCGGCGTGTCATATTCCTGGATACGCGCCTTGCCGAGCGGCGTATCGATGAGCGTCTTCTTTTTGGGCGCGCGGCTCTTAAAGTCCTTGTACGCCTCGAACTCATAGCGCAGGCAGCACATCAGGCGGCCGCAAACGCCGCTGATCTTGGAGGAATTGAGCGGCAGGTCCTGCTCTTTTGCCATGCGGATCGAGACGGGCTCAAACTGTCCGCCAAAGCGCGTGCAACAGAGCTCCTGGCCGCACTGGGCATAGCCGCCCACCAGGCGGGTCTCATCGCGCACGCCGATCTGACGCATGTCGACGCGAATGTGCAGCGTCGAGGACAGGTCCTTGACGAGCTGACGAAAATCGACGCGCTCCTCGGCCGCAAAGTAGAACACGGCCTTCTCGCCGCCAAACAGGTACTCGACGCCGACCGGCTTCATCTCGAGGTCGAGCTCTTTGACGAGACGGCGGAAATCGACCATCGCCTCGTCGCCCTGGATGGCCAGGTCGTCGGCAAGCTGCAGGTCGATGTCGCTCGCCACGCGCAGCACGGGCTTGAGCGGCTGGCCGATCTCATCTTGCGGCACCTCGAAGGGATCGGCCGTGACCAGACCGATCTCGGTTCCGCGCTCGGTGGAGCAAATGGCATAATCGGCCTCGAGGATATCCAGATCCTGCGGGTCAAACCACAGGTCGCGCGAGGCGTAGGTAAACTTAACGGGTACGACTAACGGCATTTCAGTGCCTTCCTGATATCGAACAGCATGACCTCGATGGCCAGCTGGGGAGTAACGTTTCTGGCGATGTTGCGCTCGGCGGTCGCGACCGCCTCGAGCGCCCGGGTGGCACCCGCAACATTCGTCGCGGCGGCAAGCCGCCCGATCGTGTCGCGCACGTCTTCGTTCACGACGTCGACCGCCTCGTCCTGAAGTGTCAGCAGCACGTCGCGCATGAGCGTCCGCGCGCTCGCCAGCGCTTCCATGATACCCGAACGCTCGCGCGCGTTGAGTTCGCGCTTGTTGCGGTCCTCAAGCTGCTTCAATGCTCCACGCGACAGGTAGTCGGCGTTTTGCTCGAGCACCTTTTCCTGTGTGGACTTGACCTCGGCGAGCGGTGCCTTAACGGCGACGATGAGCGACTTGGCGCGGCTGAGCACATCGGCCTCGTCGGCAGCGATGAGCGAATCGATGGCGCGGACCATCTGGCGGCGAGCATCCTGGCGCTCGGCACTCTTAAGGAACTCGATGCCGCGTGTGGGGCTTCCCGCCACGGCGACCGCCATGCGGCAACGCGCGAGATCCTGACCCGTCGCGCGGCTCACGGCCTGCGCGGCCACGGTGGGCGACACCAGCCGAAACGGCACGCACTGACAGCGGCTCACGATGGTGGGCAACATCACGTCTGCCGAGGTGCCCAACAAGATGAACATAACGCCCTCGGGCGGCTCCTCGAGTGTCTTGAGCAGCGCGTTGGCGGTGTTAGCGCGCAGTTGCTCGGCACGATCGATGATGTAGACCTTGGCCTTGGCACGGATGGGCGCCAGCGGCACGTCATCGAGCAGCTCGCGGGTCTGGGCAATGAGGTAGCCTGTGGCGCTCTCGGGCGTGTAATAGTGCACGTCAGGATGCGTATGCCGAGCAACGCGTACGCAGCTGTCGCATGCTCCGCAGCCGTCCTGCTCGCACAGGAAGGCCTGGGCGAGCGCCCATGCGGCATCGAGCTTGCCGGCACCGGGAGCGCCCAAAAACAGGTAGGCGTGCGATGCGCGGCCGCTGGCGACGGCGTTGGTCAAAAAATCGCGAACGCGCTCTTGGGTGTCGAGCTTGGCCAGCAGGCTTGCCTGAGCGGGGGCCACGTTACTCGGCCTCCTTGGCAAGCGCGGCGGCGACAGCATCTTGCGAAATGTCGAGACCGTACGCGCGAATCTGCTCGACCGTCTTCTCGAAGACTTCCTCGACGGTCGCAGTGGCGTCGATGAGCTTTACGCGGTTTGGCTCCTCGGCAGCAATGGCGCAAAATCCCTGGTAAACGCGCTCTTGGAAGGCTATGCCTTTTGCCTCCATGCGATCTGCCGCACCACGAGCTGCCATGCGCAGCGCCGCCTGCTCGGGCGTGATGTGGTAGACGAGCGTGAGCGCCGGATGCGTACCGGCGACAGCCAGGTTGTTGGCATCGCGTACCATCTGACGGTCGAGGCCATCGGCAAACGCCTGGTAGCAGGTCGTGGAGTCGTAGAAGCGATCGCACAGGACTACCTTGCCGGCCGCGAGGGCGGGAGCTATGACCTCGTGCACCAACTGGGCACGCGCCGCCTCGTAGAGCAGCAACTCGCAGGTGTCTCCCATCGCCGTATTGGCGGGGTCGAGCAGCAGAGCACGGATCTTTTCGCTAATGGCGGTACCGCCCGGCTCGCGCAGGCTCACAACCTGGTAGCCAGCGAGTTCGAGCGCGCGGGCAAGCAGACGCGCCTGCGTGGACTTGCCGGCGCCGTCGACGCCCTCGAGCGTGATAAAGCTATGTTGAGCGGGCTCAAAAGCCATGGGCGCAGCCCCTTCCTACAAGGCGCGTAAATGCAGATATATCAACCAAGCCATGATACCCCAGGGGCAGGCGCGCCCCCAATGGCTAAAGGTGTCTTTCCAAAGTTGCGGTGAAATAGGGACTGATTGAAGCTCTGAGACCGCCAAACAGTCCCTATTTCACCGCAACTTATGATGGGGACTTTTGGACGCTGGGTATAATCGTCGTATTAATTTGAAATGTGGCGAAAGGAGTGGCAATGTCTCGGTATTGCGCCTCGTGCGGCAAGCTTCTTGCAGATGATGCCAAGTTCTGCACCTCGTGCGGTGCACCCGTTGAGCAGACAACCGCAAGCAATGGCCAACCCGCGTTTGAGAAGACCGGCTCCCTCGATACGCCGCAAGCTAAGCCGGACGACCCCCTCGCCTATCGCCCCGACCCCGCCGCCGGCCCTGCAGCGGTCGAAACGACGCAGCGCATACCCGTCGCGGACACCCCGCCCCAACAGCAACCGGCGTCTACATACGCGTCTGGTTCACCGCAGGCCCCCGCCGCCAAAAAGAGCAGCACCAAGGCGCTTATCGCCGTTATCGTTGTGCTGGTGGCAATCATCATCGCCTTGGTCATCTTTTTTGTGATCAAGCCGTTCGACAACTCCGCTACGCAGACGACTGCCGAGGTAGCTAAGCTGCACCATGACGTCGACGACGATGATCTAAAGCCTCTCGGCAATCCCAACAGCCTGTACGACGATGATGACGATGACGACGAGGATGGCGGCGAAGCAAGCCTCTCCGAACAGAACCTCTACCGTCGCCTGAGTGAATACTACGACCTGCTGGAAGATCTCGATAGCCAGGTCCGTGCCTGCGCAGAGACGTTTAATGGCAGCTATCTGGAAGAGGATCGTACCACCCGTCAAAATCTCGCTGACGTCGCCGAGCGCACGGAGGACACCATCGAGCAGTATTACGACATTGTCGAGGACCTGGACGTCCCCACAAGCTCTAAGAACTACAGCTCGTGGAAGGACATCATTGCTCTGTACGACGACCTGGATCACCGCATCGATGCGATCTGCGATGCCTGGGAGATCAGCTTAAAGTACGCAAAGCCCGCGGACCATAAGAACGAGATCGTGGCGCCGCTGTCGCGCGACAACGTGGCGGGCACCAATGACAATAAGTACCGCCTAGACTTTGAGGAGCGCTATCCCGGCGCCAAACCCGTCGAAGTGAACTAACGCCTTGTCGTTTCCGAGCCGGCAGTTAGGGACGTTCCTAAACTGCCGGCAGAAAAAGGAATGTCCCTAACTGCCGGTCAAAAAACGAGCGAGGATCATGGGACCCTCGCTCGTTTTTTGGGCAATGTTTCGACTGCGCCGTTACTTGTCGGCGGCTGCTTTCTTGGCAGTCGACTTCTTCGCGGTCGTCTTCTTGGCGGCAGTGGCTTTCTTAGCCGTCGTCTTCTTCGCAGTCGAGGTCTTCTTCGCCGTGCTCGCCTTGGTCGCAGTCTTGCGGCCGCGGGCGGGCTTCTTCTCCTTGGTCGGGCAGTCCATGTTGACGCAGATACGCCACGG
>CABRFW010000090.1 GCA_902470265.1 uncultured Collinsella sp. | reverse complement strand
GCACAAACTGCAGCGGGTCGTCGCACTGGATGCCAAAGAACAGGATGTCGCCCGCGCACACGAGCGTTGCCTGCAGCAGGGCCAGACCGCCAAAGAACAGATAACGGCCCAGGTAGATCTCGTGCAGGCGCACGGGAATGAGCTCGTTGATAAGCTCATCGTCAACCGAGACCTTCATCATGGCCGCCAGCACGATCGAGCCGACCCAGAGCGACAGAATCGTGTAGAACGGCGCCATGGCCGAGCCGTAGTTGCGGATCGGATAGACCGGCTTGCGATCGAGCGCGACAGGACCGGAAAGCGACACGGCCAAACCCTCGGGATCATTGCCAATCATCGTCTTGATCGTGGCCAGATCGTCCGACATCAGGGCACCGTCGAGCTCGTCCTTAAAGGCACTGATCTTATCGGACGCTTCACCCAGCTGATCGGAAGCCTTGTTGACCAGCTTTGCAGCCTTGGAGAGGCCCTTTGCCAGCGAACCGGATGCATCGGTTAGACCGGCAACAGCGCTATCAAGATCGCTCGAGATGCCGTTCAGCGAATCCAAAACACCCGAAATGGTCTTCTTGAGCTCCTTAGCCTTAGCCGAGAATGTGGAGTCGTAATCGATCTTGGCACCCGAGACGCCCGCCTTGGCGTCGGCGATCGCCTGGTCGGTTTCGGCGCGGACATCGTTAACCTTTGCCATGCTGTCCGAGAGCGACGTCGCGATGCCCGTCAGCTCCTTGGCATTGTTGCGGTACTCCGTCGCGATTTTGCCCAGCTCTGCAGCCGCGTCCTCAAGCCCTTCCTTGAGCTTGTCGTTGCTCACCTGGCCGGCAAGGCTGCGGAGCTTATCGGCCGCAGCGTCAATCTCATCGGCACGCGCGTTGAGCGACGCGGCACCGTCGTTGAGCTGTGCTACCGTCAGATCGACATGCTGGTTCGCGGCGTCAAAGGCCTTTGCGAGCTCGGTGGACACGTTGTCGAACGACCCGGCACTTCCATCAATCGCCGCATCGATGGCATCGCTGGCCGCCTTGAGCGCCCGCTCGGAATCAGCAATACCGCTCTCGGCATGCTCCATCAGCTGCTTCACCGACTGGTCGGTGGTCCCGGTTTGCTTGAGCAGGCCGCCCGTCGACGTCAGCGAATCGGAGGTCGAACTCAAAATGCCCGCAAGCGAAGTCGCGCTGTCCTTGATGTCCTGCAGGTCCTGAACCGAGTCGCCGAGCGTCGAGGACAGGTTGGCGATAAAGTTGCTCACTTGATCGGTGCTCATGTAATCGAGCAGGCTGGACACCGTCTTAAGACCGATGGACGTGATGGTCTTGGTAAAGGTCTCGTTAACCTGGCTCTGAACGGCACTCGAGCCCTTTTCGGTCACGATCTGGGCGATGGCGTTGGCCTTCTGGTTCTCATAGAACTCGATATCGGCGTGCTTCACGTCGGTCGAGAAGAGCGTCATCATGTCGGAGCTAAAGCTCTTGGGGATTACGACGGCCGCATAGTAAGCGCCCGACTTAACACCGTCGATAGCCTTATCGCGATTGTTGAGCACAACCCAGTCAAAGTTCTCGTTACCACGCAACGCGGACGTCACGTTTTCGCCCACGTTGACCTCGACGGGAATCAGGTCGCTCTCGTAACCCTCGTCGGTATTGACCACGGCAATCTTAAGATTGCCGGTGTTGCCGTACGGGTCCCAGCTGCCGGCGATGTTAAACCATGCGTAGAGGCACGGCACGATGATCAGACCCATCACGACAACCATGCCAATCACGGAGCGAGACACGTTTTGGACGTCGCGCTTAAACAGATGCAAGATGTTCTTCATTTATGCCTCACCTCCTTTTGAGTGCTTGCCAAGCGGGGCGTCATCCTCATTCATCACAAATGTGTCGTCCCCGTTCGCGGGCACATGGTGCATATTGTGGCGAATGGGCTGGTCGGCAGCCTGATCCTTGGATTTAGAGCCTCGCTCGCTGGCATTCAGGCCAAACATGCGACGAGCGGCCGGAATGGCGGCCGTGTGCTCGCGCATCTCGCGGCGCAGGTCCTCATCCGAAAGCGCCGAGATGCGCATCTGGGTATTGAGGCTCGCACGGATATATTCGATATTAATAAGCCAGCCGCAGATGGCAATAACCGAGATGATCCAAATGACAAGCAGGATGATCTTGCCGTTATTGTCGATATCGAGAACCGTCGACAGGACAAAGAGCAGGACCTGAACGCCCACCACGGCGGCAAAACCGCCCTTGATGTAGTACGGGTAGCGATGTTCAAAGGCGACCGCATGATCGAGCAGTTCGCGACGGTACGAATCGGAATCGAGCATGACACGCATGGCCGTGCGCAGCGAGTAGCGCTGGCGCGGCAGGTCGTTGGACTCGCAGATCATCATACCGGTCGTGGAAAGCTGTTTATCAAAGAGCAGGTTAAGGTTGAGCAGCAGCGGACGCAGCTGCAGGCCGATAAAGAGCGCCGCGATCAAGAACGCGCCCAGAATGCACAGGTTAAACAGGTAGTTGAACGAATACATGCCGCCGACCGTCTCGCGCAGCAGATTGATGCCGTAGGTAAAGGGCAGCAGCGGGTGCAGCCACTGGAAGAAGCCGGGCATCATCTCGATGGGGTACATGCCCGACGAACCCGGGATCTGCACGATGACGAGAATGACGCCGATAGCCTTGCCGATATGCTTAAACGTGGTGGACAGCGCATAGATGATATTGACGTAGGTGAACGAGATGGCGATGCCGCCCAGCACGAACAGCAGCGGGCTGACGCACTGCACGCCGATCACCAGATCGCCTACCGTAACGATGATGGCCTGGAACGCGCCCAGGATCACCAGGAGCAACCAGCGGCCAAAGTAGCCCTGACGCGCGGTAAAGCTGCCGATGCCTTCGCGGTCGACCTCGAGCTTGTAGATGGCGATAAGCACGTAGCCGCCCACCCACAGCGCCAGATTGGTATAGAACGGGGCAATGCCCGAACCAAAGCTCTTGACCGGATAAATTGACTTTGAGGTCAGCTCGACCGGAGATGCCATGAAGTCTGCAACGTCATCGACGTCGACGCCCATCAGGCCGGCCAGCTCGCCCATGGACTCGGAGGTCTGTAGCGCCGCGATGTCGTTGGCGGCGGTCGCAAGCTTGTCCTGGACCTTGGCAAGCGAGGCATCGGTCTGGGACAGCGTGGTCTTGGCCTGACCGAGCGTAGCGTTGAGTTGCGAAAGTGTACCGCGCGCACTTGCAATAGTAGGCGTGAGGCCAGACACGATTCCCGTCAGATCACCCGAGACGGCGGCAAATGAATCAAGCGCGCTCGAAGCCTTCGACAGCGCGTTTTGGCCCAGGTCCGTCTGGGCCTGGCCAAGGTTGGTCGCACCGGTCTGGATTGCGTTATTGATAGCGTCGCTGGCGCCCGAGACAGCCGCGGCGTCATTCGCCATGGCGCTCGACTGCGCAGACAGACCGTCCTTGATGCTCTGAAGCTTTTCATTCTGCTCGCGGAGCAAATCGATGGTCGATACAATGCGCGCGTCAATTTCCTTGGAACCTGTCGACGTGTCATTAACGAGAATTTCCAAGTGCCCGATAACGGCCTTATTGTGGTCGATCGTCGCTTGGAGAGACTCAAGCGAGTTGTCGATGCGGGTGGTCGTAGATGTGACCGCGCCCGTCAGCTTGCCAATCGCAGCGTTCGCGGAGGCTGACGTCTTGGTGAGCGCAAGGCTGCCTTCCGAGAGTGCCTTGGAGAGCGAGGCGACAGAGTTGCCCGCCGTAGCGCGCGCCTCGCCCAGCAGGTCATTGCCCTGAGCGATTGCCTGCGTTAGAGAGGGCGTCTGACCCTGCAGGCCCGCCAACGCGGCATCAGCCGAGGCAATGGAACCGCTCGTCTTATCGATGGCGGCATTCATGTCGCCAATCGAATCGCGCACCTCACCCAAGGTACCGGATGCCTCTGATACCGAACCAGCCAACGAATTCTGAGTCTGGGTTGCCTTGTCCTTTAAATCGACCCCGGCATCCTTGGCGATGCTGGCAACGGTCTCGCCCACTGTGGAGACAAATTCCGAGTTGATCTCCTCCTCGATGGTGCTTGCACCGGTGTCGGTAACCTTGGGCGCAATGGCGCTCTTCTTCTCATTGACGTAGTACGTAAGCTTGGGCTGATGGTAGTTGCCGTCGAGCATCGAAACCAGGTTATCCGAGAAGTTCTTGGGGATTACGATGGCCGCATAGTACTCACCGCTCTCGACGCCCTCCTTGGCATCGGCCGCCGAATCGACGAAGGTCCAGCCCAGCTGATCGTTCTCCTTGAGCCGATCGACGACCTTGTCGCCCGCGTTGAGCTCGCCCACCAGGTCGTTTTGGGTGCCCTGATCGTTGTTGGCGATGGCAATCTTGATACCCTGGGTGTTTCCGTACGGATCCCAGTTGGCCACGATGTTGTACCAGGCATACAGCGAGGGAATAACGCACACGCCGATGGTAACCACTAAGGCGACGGGGTTCACGAGCAGTCGCTTAATGTCGCGCTTAAATATCGCAAAGGAGACCTTTGCATTGGATAGTTTGCTGCCGAGACTCACGCTTGGACCATCCATCCTGTCGTTGAATCGAATCGTACTATCGACAACCATTGTAGTAGGCGCTTTAACGTCTCAAAGCACAATGGTGTTGAGTTTTGCGGGTAGCAATATACTACGAAGATGAGTTAACGTACAGTTGTACAGTATCTTAAATTTCAGCAGGTCACAAAACCACAACCCGCACAAATAAATGATCCCTTGGGGACGGAGGGATCATTCAAAAGGAAACGAGAGTGGAAAATCTCTCACTTCAAGCCCGCATTCGAGCCAAAAGTGGGAGATTATCCACTCTCGTTCTAATCTAGTTACGGTGCCGTATCCCCGAACTACATCAAGTTGCAAACAGCCGCCGCGAAGGCTACGGGATCCTCGGGGAGGATGCCCTCGACCAGCAGAGCCTGGTCATAGAGCAGACCGGAGTACTGCTTGATCTTGTCGGCGTCGCCCGCCTTCTGAGCAGCGACGAGCTTGGCAAAGACCGGGTGCTTGGCGTTGAGCTCGAGCACGCGCTGGCTCTTGGGCATGCCGTCGGGCGCGCCCTCGGGTCCCTTCTGGAGCACCTTCTCCATCTCGAGCGAAAGCGGGCCCTCGGTGGTGATGCACGCGGGAGCATCGGTCAGGCGCGCAGAGACGGCGACCTTCTCGACCTTGTCGCCGAGCGCCTCCTTCATAGCGCTAAAGAGGTCTTCGTTCTCCTTGGTGGCGTCCTCGGCCTCCTTCTTCTCGTCCTCGGTCGCCAGGTCAAGATCACCGGTCGCGACGTTCTTGAGCTCCAGATGACGATCCTCGACCTCGGGCTCGGCACCGTCGGCCACAGCCTTTTCGGCAGCCTCGCGAGCTGCGTCGTCCTCGTAGATCTTGGGCATATCGGCGGCGACGTACTCACGCATAGCTTGGAACGTGAACTCATCCACGTCCTGCGTCAGCAGCAGTACATCGTAGCCGCGGTCGAGCACGCCCTTTACCACGGGCATCTTGGCCAAGCGCTCACGCGAGTCACCGGCGGCGTAGTAGATGGCCTTCTGATCCTCGGGCATGCCCTTGGCATACTCGGCAAGGGTAATCATCTTCTGTTCCTTGGCAGACCAGAACAGCAGCAGGTCGGCGAGCTCATCGGCCTTCATGCCATAGCTCGAGTAGATGCCGTACTTAAGGCCGCGGCCAAAGTTCTCAAAGAACTTCTCGTAGGCCTCGCGGTCGTTGTCACGCATATCCTCAAGGTCGGCGGTGATCTTCTTCTCGACACGCTTGGCGATAGCCTTGAGCTGACGGTTCTGCTGCAGCGTCTCGCGCGAGATGTTGAGCGACACGTCGGCGGAATCCACGACGCCGCGGACAAAGTTGTAGTAGTCGGGCAGCAGGTCGTCGCACTTCTCCATAATCAGAACGTTGGAGCTGTAGAGCGCCAGACCCTTCTCGTAGTCCTTGCTGTACAGATCGAACGGCGCGCGGCCCGGCACAAACAGCAGGGCGTCATACTCGAGCGTGCCCTCGGCATGGAAGCTGATGGTGCGCGCAGGATCGTCAAAGTCGTGGAACGTGGACTTGTAGAACTCGTCGTAGTCCTTCTGCTCGACATCGGAGCTGCGCTTCTTCCAAATCGGTGTCATGGAATTGACGGTCTCGAGCTCCTGGTAGTCCTCGTACTCGGGCTTGTAATCGTCGCCGGCATCCTCGGGCTTGGGCTTCTGGCGGCTCTTGGACACCATCATCTGGATCGGGTAGCGCACATAGTTGCTGTACTGCTGAATCAGGCTCTTGAGGCCCCACTCGGTCAGGAAGCGATCGTAGGTCTCGGCCTCGCCGTCGGCATCGAGCTTCTCGTTCTCGCGCAGCGTCAGAATGACATCGGTACCATGCTCGGCGCGCTCGCCGTCCTCGATGGTGTAGCCCTCAAGACCGTCGGATTCCCACACATGGGCGACATCCTCGCCATAGGCGCGGCTGACGACCTGCACATGGCTGGCGACCATAAAAGCCGAGTAGAAGCCCACGCCAAACTGGCCGATGATGTCGACATCCGAACCCTGCTGCTCGGCATTTTCGGTCTTAAACTCCTCGGAGCCGGAATGGGCGATGGTGCCCAGATTGCGCTCGAGCTCCTCGGCGGTCATGCCAATGCCGTTATCCGAGATGGTAATGGTGCGGGCGTCTTTATCAAAGGAGACGCGAATGG